>DAIDLK010000136.1 GCA_027449525.1 Legionellaceae bacterium
CATCACTTTCTAGTAAAAACGAAATTCGCCACGGAATCTGCGTGGATAAAATGCGGGTGAATAGCATGGTAAACGGGCGAATTTCTTTAGGCAATAAATCCACGTAAGCACTCGCATAGATTTTATCCCCTACGCGCACGGTACGTCGATCCAACAGCTCACCATCGCGAGGAATAATTTGGCGTGCTAGAGGCGGCCAAAGCAAATCAGACGCATCGCCTGCAAACCCATTCACTTCTCTCACTCGTAAGGTATCGCCCGGTAATAAACAACGCCAGTCCCTGCTGGTAAAATCGGGGTCAGCTAATTGTCGCATCGCATGGACGGCATCGTGGACTTCTAGCAAACTCACAAAAATATTGAGTGCTTCGAAGTCGTTTTGCACTGAACGGACATAAGCACTATGGGCATCACGTAATTCGGGAATAGCGGCAAAGATAGCTTGTGTGTGCCGAAACGGCGGCGCTTTTTTTTCTCTGATCATCTTCAACTTGGCTTTGTTCGCTCGCTTGAGTTGATCACTGGTCAAATTATAGGGCTTGGTGATTAACACAAAAAAAACCGTTTCTTCCGCGCAATATTTAGCCATAAAATTGACACGTTCGTTAAATAAATCGTCCAAATTTAAATGTAATCGTTTCGCTGTAGCTTGAGCAGGTGCATAAATACGAGTAATCAAATCATGGATGCGTTCTCGGTCTTGGTTGAAAAATACTTGCAGGGCATGTCCGGCGTGTTCCATGGGCGGATGAAAAGCGTTCGTTAGTCCTTCAACCACGCGCGCAAACTCTTCCTGTCCCATCAACGCGCGAATACCATCCACCCGAAACATTGAAATTAACGAGCCATCATGGTTCACTAACACGGTGGAGCTATCCGCTGTTTCAAGGTCACAATACGCTTCAATGGTTTGCTTTAGCGACGTGCTTAACCAAGCAAAGAACGTATCCACGCCCTCAAAAAATGACTCAGACCATTTCCCCATCCTTACTCTCCCACGATTGACCCGCTCTATTCGCTGGTTTGGGACAACTCCAGCAAGGCACTTTCCGCCCAGCGCTCAATTTGTTTTCGAAATTTAGCGCGCGAAGGCAATAAACGAACTTCGGAAAAGATTAATTGTGTTTTTTCTGCATCAGTAGAATGCGCATCAATTAACAAGTGACCAAAAATTGCGGGATCGCTGGTTCCCTCGCCGAACTTGGCTTCTACTACATCAGCCCGCGATTTAAAGGCGCGATAAATGGATTGGGAGGTGTTTTTATACCCTGTGTCATTGGTCATGGCGCAGAAGATAACATGACATAACGCGTGTAATTCGGCTTGCTTTAGCTCAGGGCAGTAAATCAGGGTCCCACCACCGTAACCGCCAACCCCAACCGATTCTAAAAAAAAACATTGCGCGCAAAAACAACATGCCGTCACTAAATTAGTAAATTTATTATTATTGTAATTACCATCGTAATTTATAATATGCTGATCAGTCAGTGCTCTAAAGCCACAAAAACGGCACGTGTATTGGTCGCGAGCTAGCACTTTATCCTGGTAAGTCTTAAACCGCACATCGGCAAGCCGTGCGGAATAAGCACGCCAAGCACCAGGACTGGCCACGAGGCGTAGCTCAAGCCAAGCTGACTGACCACTCATCGCCATATCCTATGTTAGCTAGCAGTAAACACGGATCCAGTGGGTCCAGCCGTTGACGCACCGCCTGATCCAAACATGGTTGATCCGGCCACACTTAAAATGGTTGGTAAAAACAATAAGGCCGCGGCAATCAACGTTAGATAAACCGGCTCACCGATGGTTATATTAGCTGGATTATCTTTATGCTGTTTGAATTTTAGAATAGCACCAATCATAAAAGCCAAACCAGCAATGTAGGAGCCTGCTGTGATCAGTTTGGTGAGGCTTGTAAACGACGTAACAATTGAAGAGGCCATGCCCCCCAAGGTTAAATCAGAGCCCGCGATACTCAGCCCGCTGGTTAGTAATAACGCAGCAGTTAGTAATAATTTTCTTGTTTTAATCGGTTGCACGTTGTTCCCCTTGTTGTGTTCACTCATTAAACCCCAGTTAATGTATTATTAACTAATTCTATGGTTCCAACAATATTAATGGCTAATATGCCTCCAAATACATGCGTTAGTCCTTTTCCAACGCCACCCGGTGGTTGGCCAGTGGTTGATGCACGCACCACTAACACCCATCCGCGCACAAAAGCATATAAGCCAATGGTTTCAATGATGGTAGTAACAGCAAGACCCAATTGATTATTGCCACCCAACCAATCACTCATCGTGCTTTCTTGCGAATAAGCAAGCACCGAGGAATAACCAAACGTGGTGTTCATCAGTACGCTAAAGGTTGTTGGTAAATACAGCAATAATCCACCCACCAACAAATAGACAAACGGCTCTTTGATGCTGGAATTTGACGACGCCGCACCTCTCGATTCACTGTGCGATTTTAAGGTTATCAACGCTTTTATCGCAAAACCTATCCCCATCAGGTAAGCCCCGCCAGAGATTAAGCTTTGTACCGGGAGTAATGATTTAGCAATATTACTGAGGATACTCACCGTGTCCATTGTGCTTCCTTAACTGTCCGCTTGACTGAAGCCAATCACACGACCGGAACTGGTCATTACCCGGCCACGTTGCGCATCAATCATTTTTACCACCCCGTACCCAGGCAACAACGTGCCTTCTCTCACCGTTAAGGTCGTGTTGTTTTCCCCAATCAACCAAGCACGTCCTGGGATGACCGCTTGCAAGGCATAATGTGCTTGCTCAGGCATTGGTCGATGTTGTGCCACACGCCGAGCAGCTTTTTGCTGCATTTGTCGCCAGTGATTCATTGCTTCAGCTTGTTGGGCTATCTTGTCATTTAAGGCGCCCAGTAAGCCGTTTAATTGTTGTACTTGGTTGCTTAACGCATCGAGGTTGGTGCTTAAGCCATTTAGTTGGCCGCTGATACTGTTGACTGAAGCGCTGGTATTACGCTGTTCTTGCGTTATGGCTGACAACTGGTTTGCCATCGTTGTGTCGGCTCTGAGCGCTTCAGCCGGAGGCGGGGGAGAGTAAGCACTCGGTTGTGCAAACGGTTTCGCCACGACCATGGGCGGTAGTTGCTTAGCTGAGGCGAGTTTTTTCTGTGGAAGTAAC
>DAIDLK010000137.1 GCA_027449525.1 Legionellaceae bacterium
GACGTGGTAACTACAACCACACACAAAACATTGCGCGGTCCGCGCGGTGGATTAATTTTGGCCGCTACCCCCCACCAACGTCAAGCTATTCCCGATTTGGCAAAAAAAATTAATTCAGCCATATTTCCTGGTATTCAGGGTGGTCCGTTGATGCACGTAATTGCTGGCAAAGCAGTTGCCCTTTTGGAAGCATTGCAGCCGGATTTTCGTCTCTACCAGCAACAAGTTTTGAAAAATGCTCAACAATTAGCCCAATCATTGCAAGCACGTGGTTATCCGATTATCTCCGGTAAAACTGAGAACCACTTGCTTTTAGTCAATTTACTTGGTAAGCCAATTAATGGTAAGCAGGCAGATGAAGCGTTAGGTCGCGCACATATTACGGTGAATAAAAATAGTATTCCAGATGATCCAATGTCTCCTTTTATTACGAGTGGCATTCGTTTAGGCACGCCAGCGGTAACTACACGTGGTTTTACCGAACCACAAATGCATTTGGTCGCAAATTGGATTGTTGATGTATTAGAATCGTTTAAAACGCCAACTGTCATTTCGAGAGTGCGCACACAAGTCATGGAATTATGTCGTGAATTTCCTGTGTATGGTTAGGTGAAGCCGTGTATTGTCCGTTTTGTCAAACTGAAGAAACAAAAGTGATTGATTCTCGCTTAGTAGCCGAGGGAAGCCAAGTGCGCCGTAGACGCCAATGTCTCGAATGTGAGGAGCGTTTCACCACCTTTGAAACAGCCGAATTGTTGATGCCCGTCATCATTAAGCGTGATGGACGTCGTGAAGCATTTTGTGGCGATAATTTACGTGCTGGGATGTTACGCGCACTAGAGAAACGTCCAGTGAGTGTGCATGCCTTAGAAGCCGCGCTGGTAAGTATTACGCAAAAAATTCGTCGCAGTGGTGAACGAGAAATCGATTCACGCCAAGTCGGCGACTGGGTCATGGAGCAACTGTATCAACTCGATCATGTGGCTTATATTCGCTTTGCTTCAGTGTATAAACGATTTAAGGATGTGAGCGAGTTTCGTCAAACCATAGAGCAAATGAATGATGACCTGCAACGTTGAGGCAACTGTGGATAAACAAGAAATCAAGGGTAGACGGCGTGCACGTCGCTTCGTACTTCAGGCTCTATATCAATGGTTGATTGCGCGCGGCGATTTATTGCAAATAGCCGCCGAGTGGCAGGCGCGAATGTCTGACAATCCAGCCGAAAAAGATTATTTTGGGCGTTTGTTTTTTGGCGTTGCTGAGAATCTTGCGCGCATTGAGCAGGCATTTTCTCCGTGCCTCGATCGATCCATCGCGACGATTAATCCGATTGAATTGACTATTTTGCGTATGAGTACCTTTGAGCTTCTGTTTGCGCCAGAGGTGCCTTACCGGGTGGTATTGGATGAGTCAGTTGCACTTGCGCGTGCCTTTGGTTCTCAAGAGGGACATCGTTACGTTAACGGCGTTTTGCATAACTTAGCGCGTCAAATAAGAGTGCATGAAATCAATGATGAGCCTGCATCATGACAAAAAAAAGTCTGCAACAACGCGTGTGGTCTCGCCTTGATTATTTTTTAGCATTTGGCTTCGGCAGTGGCTTGGTGCCAATTGCACCTGGTACATTTGGTACTTTAGCCGCGATACCTTTATATTGCCTCGTCATGCACCTGCCGTTCTGGTGGTATTTGAGCTTTGTACTGCTCGCGTTTGGGTTAGGCGTAAAAATTTGCAATCAGGTTTCCGATGAGCTAGGTGTGCACGATTTCTCTGGAATTGTCTGGGATGAAATCGTTGGCTACCTCATCACCATGTTCTGTGTACCAATTGGCTTTTTTTGGGTTTTGGCTGGTTTTTGTTTATTTCGCTTCTTTGATATAATCAAACCAGGCCCTATTGCTTGGATCGATAAAACCGTAGGTGGCGGCTTAGGAATAATGTTGGATGATGTTTTGGCAGCGATTCCAGCCTTGCTAATTTTACACGCCTATGCCTTATGGGCCTAAACGGAGAGCTGGCATGACGAGCCCTTATAAACCTTTATTGAGTGCGCTATTAACCTTATCTGTCATCATCTTTGCTTTGTTTATTACATACCGTTTTATTCCTTCCTTGATTTGGGCCGGCATCATCACGATTACTACCTATCCGCTCTATCAGCGCTGGCAAGTATTTTTTGGCCGCCACCATAATTGTTCGGCATTATTATTTACTGGCATATTGACGGTATTAATTTTGGCTCCCGTGAGTTGGATGATTAGCATTCTAGTGCGTGAATTGCAGGTTTTAGTTAATTATTTGCAGTGGACCAATCAGTATGGCAGTGAAGCCCCCGTTTTTTTACAGCAAATACCAGGGTTTGGTAAAGAAGTAACGGCTTACTGGAGTGAATACCTTGGCCATCCTGGCGCGATTAAATCGGCATTGTCTAATCTACATGTATCTTTAGCACCTTGGAGCCAATTGATTCGCCAGGTTAGTGTCAACGTTCTGCACCGTGGTGTGCAAATGGGGTTTACCTTATTAATCTTGTTCTTTCTTTATCGCGACGGCGACAAATTGACGCAATCCATTAACCTCATTGGCAAGAACTGCCTCGGTGAGCGCTGGTCTCGTTATGCCGAGCGTTTACCTCTAGCTTTACGTGGGACAGTGAATGGCACTATTTTTGTTGCGATTGCCGTGGGGATTATTATGGCTATTTGTTACGAATTAGTTGGTATGCCGGGGCCAACGCTACTAGGTTTTTTAACCGCTTGTGCGGCAATGATTCCATTCGTTGTTCCGGTGGTGTTTTTACTGATTGCTGGTTTTCTCTGGTGTAATGGTGGATTGATGGGGGCTGTCATTGTGCTGGTAAGCGGTACACTCGTCATGTTTATTGCCGATCATTTTGTGAAGCCAGCGCTGATTGGCGGCACCATTCAATTGCCTTTCCTAGCCGTACTATTTGGAATTTTAGGTGGGGTAGAAACATTGGGTCTATTGGGATTATTCGTTGGCCCAATCGCTATGGTGCTGTTCGTCACGTTGTGGAACGAAGCACAATACGGGGTTAAAAATTTTCCAGATAGAGCTGATAATCATGCTTAAATTGTCCTGAGGCTTGGTACTTCATTAAAGCATCGTTAACTTC
>DAIDLK010000138.1 GCA_027449525.1 Legionellaceae bacterium
TATCCCCGGCGTGCCGCAGTGTGGACCAAAAACAGCGCAAAAATGGCTTAATCAATACGATACCCTCGACAACTTGCTGCAACATGCTGAGCATATCAACGGTAAAATTGGAGAATCGTTACGCGCTAGCATCAGCCAATTAGCGTTAAGTAAGCGCTTGGTTACCATCAAAACCGACGTCAAATTACCGTTATCGCTAACGCAACTCACCTTGAAACCCGTTGAAAGTGGATCGCTGCTGGCATTAGTGCAACAGCTTGAATTTAAAAACTGGTCAACCGAATTACAACGCGTGGTCTTGCCGGTTACTCAACCATCAGCTGTTAACGCACTTGATTCAGAGCAACTGCAGCAATGGATCAAACACTGCACGTCTGACGGCTACTTAGCGCTGCAATTAAAGCACGATCAACACCAACAGCTGTGTGGCATTGAATTAGCCTACGATCCGAGCGAGTCAGTCACCATGTGTTTGGCACAACTGCCGGCTATTAAGTCGCTACTTGAAGATCCAACCGTTAAAAAAATTGGACATAATTTAAAACTTACTTATTTGCAGTTATGCAAACATTCCATCCAATTGGCCGGATTATATGCCGACACGATGCTTGAGGCTTACTTGCTGAATCCCACCAATAAGCACCATGAGGTTGACTCTTTAGCACAGGCCTACTTAGCACCATCAGAGCAACCCGTTACAGCGGCCAGCTTGTTGCGCTTGCACACCGCGCTGTCTGCTCTATTCGATGCAACACTCACCCAAGTATTACACACCATAGAGATGCCGCTGCTCACCATTTTGGCCAACATGGAACAACACGGGGTACTCATTGATACCCACCAATTAGCACAACAAGGGCATCGCCTTTCGCGAACCGTCAAAGAACTTGAAACTAAAGCCTTCATGCTGGCCGGGCGAACATTTAATTTAAATTCGCCCAAACAGTTACTCCAGGTGTTATACCACGACTTAAAATTACCCATTTTAGCCAAAACTCCCAAAGGACAACCGTCAACTAGTGAAGCGGTGTTACAAGCATTAGCCGAAAATTACCCGTTGCCTGCGGTGCTACTTGAGTACCGCACCTTAAGCAAACTAATTTCAACCTACATTGAGGCCTTACCGAAACACATTAATCCCCTCACCCAGCGCATCCATACCTCGTATAATCAAGCCATTACTTCTACAGGCCGCTTATCTTCCAGCGATCCAAATTTACAAAATATCCCGGTACGCCATAGCGAAGGGCGTTTAATTCGCAAAGCATTTATCGCCCCCCCAGGTACGCTATTACTCACCGCTGATTACTCGCAAATTGAGCTTCGCATTATGGCGCATTTATCCGGTGACGTGCAGTTACTCAGTGCCTTCAAACAAGGCCTAGATATCCACAGCGCAACCGCCAGTGAAATTTTTTCTGTTCCATTAAATGAGGTCAGCGCTGAGCAACGCCGACGCGCAAAAGCCATTAACTTTGGTTTAATCTACGGGATGTCTGCTTTTGGCTTAGCAAAACAATTAGGCCTAGGACGACATGACGCACAACACTACATTGATGTGTATTTTGCGCGTTACCCAGGAGTATGGGAGTACATGGAAAAAACGCGCGCCACCGCGCGCCAACAAGGCTATGTGGAAACCTTGCTGGGTCGACGTTTAATGGTGCCAAATATTCAGGCGCGTAATCGCCAGTTACAACAAGCAGCCGAGCGCATGGCAATTAATGCACCCATGCAAGGCACAGCGGCTGATATCATCAAATTAGCCATGATTGCCGTTGCCTCTTGGCTTAAAACAGCGGCAGGAAAACACAGTTGCATGATCATGCAAGTACACGATGAATTACTATTTGAAATTCAGCAAGAGGCGATCGAACCAGCACGTGCAACCATTCAACAATTAATGGAAAATGCAATACAACTGGATGTCCCATTATTAGTTTCTATTGGAGTAGCGCACGATTGGGATAGCGCGCATTAAAGAACACCATAAACCTGGCCATTGGCATAAGCTACCAGAACCTGATCGGCTCGTCGCTTAGCGAATACTCCGTTTTCTACCACACCGGTCAGTTGGTTGAGTGCGTTTTCAAGCGCTAATGGATTGGTTACATCAAAATTGTACCCGTCCAAAATAATATTGCCATTATCCGTCGTCATCTGTTCACGGTAAACCGGATTGCCACCTAATTTAACCATTTCACGGCCAACTAAGCCACGCGCGAGTGGAATGACCTCTACCGCCACGGGGAATTTGCCCAAGCGTTTCACCAGTTTTGACTCATCGACTAGACACAAGAATTTTTCCGCACACGTGGCAATAATTTTCTCTCGCGTTAACGCCCCACCACCACCTTTGATCATTACACCGTCTTGGGTTACTTCGTCGGCCCCATCGATATACAATGCTAATGGGTTGGCAAACGAGAGCGGGATCACTGGAATACCTAGTGCCTTTAAACGATCAGCGGTAGCCTCCGAGCTGGCCACACAGCCCTCTAAGCGGTATTTGCTGGCGGCAAGTGCCGTTATGAAATAATTCACTGTAGAACCGGTTCCAATGCCGATGATCCGATGTTCTGCCACATAAGCCAAAGCTGCTTGTGCAACCTTTTGCTTCAACGCTTCTTTATCCATAGTCCCTGCCCCGTCTAATGACTACAAAAGCACCAAATTGTATTCAACAAGACTTGTTTTGGTTCAAATTAACCGGTTATAATGATTGGTTATTGCTTAGTTTAACCGGCTACGATGCACACACCAGAAAGTCCTCGACCAAAACCACCAGCACATGCCTTTAGCTTTGATAAGCAACGTTTTTTCGCCCTCAAAACACCACACACCTTGAATACTGCCAAACAACTGGCCGCAAAACAACCTTTTGCTTTTTTAGCCGTACAACAAGATCTCATTGCACAGGAAATAACACATTTACTCGCTTTATTCGACCGTCAGGCATTAGACTCAGAGCAACACCGATGGTTTGCAATCTATTGCTGCGAGCTCCTGAGTGCCTATTTTAGTGAGCAGATGGCGAATGACCCGACAAAAAAAAATTATTACGATGAACTAATCAAACAATTCACCCGGCAAAAAAAAACCAACCAGCTCACATGGCAGCACGTTATGCG
>DAIDLK010000139.1 GCA_027449525.1 Legionellaceae bacterium
AACTTAAAGAGTAGCCCACGTTCATGGGGGACATTTTTATTGTGGATTTAAGGGGACATTATCAATTTGGTGCGACATTGCTTTTATCGAATTATTGCGGCGAATACCTCTGACAATTCAGGCCATAAACCTTTCTGCCCTAAAACTTGCACATTCGGTGGCGCAAACCGCTGCGGATCAGTCACACCAAAAATTCCTATCGTTGGACAACTCACCGCAGCCGCCAGATGCAGCGGGCCGCTGTCATTTGCAATAGCCAGTTGCGCTCTTGCAAGAAGGGCCGCGTAACAAGCTAGGCTTACATGCTCAATGCGCTGAATGTGCGGAAAAAGCTGGCTAGCTCGAGCTGATTCATTCGGTCCTGGACATATAATGGGGTTGTAGCCTTGCAGTTGCTTACTGAGTGCCAGCCAATGTGGCCAGGTTTTATTTTGCTTTTGTTTGGTTAGCCCTTGTGCAAAAGGGCATAATACGATGAATTGTTTGGGAACTCGATGCAAAGCCAATACAGCTTGCGCTTCTAATACGGCGTGCGCCGATAGTTTTAGTTGGGGAATACCTGAATAAGGAAGTACCTCATGGATGCCACCCCAGCGCTGCAGAGCATCACTCGCCAACGCAGCGAACTTCTGCATTTCATGCTCCCCCGCGGGGCTTTGAACGCGATGGGATAATAACCAAGAGCGACCATCACCGGCATAACCTATGGTTTTTTTCCCAGCCAGGCATGCAATCAGTGCACTGGAAAAACTATTGGTCATTAGTACCATCCGTTGAGCAGGAAGACGCTGTAGGGTAGTGATAGCCTCACCGATAGCCTTTGGCCACTCGATTATCTCTAGCCCGTGAGCTGATAACAAAGAATGAACCCACGGGCGTCCTAGCAAACGAATCCGCCAGGGCAATACTTGCAATAAATTGATAGCCGGCAACGCCATTAATGTATCGCCTACCCAGTTCGGTAAACGCACTAAAAGTTGGGCTTCGGTCACGTTCATCGATTTTATCAGTGGCATAATGGACGCAGTATACCTTTAATTCAGCTACTGTTCCGAGTAGAATCGAAAAAAAATGATAAGTAAATTATGTTAACTAATTCTTACTCTCCAAGCATCAATACATCATCGTTCACCACTCTTTTGCGCTATTGCCCCGCCATGTGGGTGGGCGCTATTGTGCTCGGACCAAGTATCGAATCCCTGTTTTTTGTACTCATGTTGCTTTACGCTGTTACACAGTTCAATGGCTTTAATCGACTCAAAAATATTTCAAACAACAACACCTTACGGGCACTAGGCTTCATCGTGCTGTGGACGAGCGTCAGTGTATTCTGGGCGCCTCATTGGGATCAAGAAACCTGGTTTAGTCTTAAAAAGGCCTACCGACTACTGCTCTTACCCGTGATTATACTAGCATTTGATGACAACACCGCTAAACCACATGCGCTGCATTATTTTTTGTTAATGATGAGTATTACCGCCTTATTGGCCGCCGCGAAATACAGCCACCTATTAACCTGGCGTGACGACGATCCCGGGCACTTATTTTATAATCACATTATAACTGGTTTCATGGCCGCGTTTGCCGCCTACCTCAGCTTGATGTTATTTTTACCCGAGCGACGCCCTATTTACCTGCTTCTTTGGTCGCTATTTAGCTTTCAAGTCATGGTGTTGAATCCGGGAAAAATGGCCTGTGTCTTATACTTGACCTTAATGCTGTATTGGCTTTTCGCTCATGCTGTAGAGCACCTAACTTGGAAAACGATCATGCTAATAGGCGGCAGCTTGCTCGGCTTATTGCTTGTTAGCCCAATTTTCCGACAGGGTGTGCTCACACTACTGCAGGATAGCCTATCATTCCAACACGGTAACCGCGCCACTAGCTTAGGTTTTCGTGTGCAATTCCATGAATTTGCCTGGAAATTATTTAAGCAACACTGGCTGATTGGCAACGGCGCTGGCGCTTATGCCTACTGGTTTAAGCAACTCCAGCCCGTACCCGAATGGCTAGCCGCCCCCAATACCCATAGTCAATATTGGCTAATTGCCGCGGAAAGCGGACTCATTGGGCTAATGCTTTGGATCAACTGGTTTGTGCTGTTATGGCGTGAGGCAAGCCGTCGTGGCGCATACGGCCAATACTTTAGTGCTTTGTTGATCATTCTTTTACTAAATTCTTGTACTGATAACGTCATGGACGTCAGCATTGGCTATCTTTTTTTAGCCTTTGCGGCACTCGCTTTTAGTGCGCCTGAAAGAAATGCTTTGAACAACACTGGCTAATTGGCATTTTTTTTGTTAAGGTTCGAAGTTCTGCTATGGTGGCTCTTATGGGTCCCTTCGCGACGATAAATGATGAACCCCGTCAGGCCCGGAAGGGAGCAGCGGTAGTTATTGATTCGGGTGCCGAAGTGTGGCTCTTTGAGCTGCCGCCTAATTCACTGTGCTCTTATGACGTCTGTTGCCCTAGCTCGCCGTTGGCGACCCAAACGATTCGCTGAATTAATTGGCCAAGATCACGTTAGCAAAGCGCTAACTTACTCATTACAAAACAACCGCTTGCACCACGCTTATCTGTTTACCGGAACACGCGGCATTGGCAAAACCAGCATCGCTCGTTTGCTCGCGAAAGCCTTGAGCTGCGAACAAGGCATCAACGCAGAACCCTGCTTGCAATGTGAAACGTGTTTGGCTGTTGAACAAGGCCATTATATCGACCTGATTGAAATTGACGGTGCATCCAAAACCCGCATTGAAGACACGCGTGATGTACTTGATAACGTACCCTACTCACCCACTTTGGGTCGCTTTAAAATCTATTTAATTGACGAAGTACACATGCTATCACAACACAGCTTTAATGCGTTGTTAAAAACGCTTGAAGAACCACCGGCGCACGTTAAATTTTTACTTGCCACCACGGATGCACACAAAATCCCCCTCACGATTCTCTCGCGTTGCTTACAATTTCATCTAAAAGCGCTAGAACCAGAAGTGATCGAACAACACCTACAAGCTATTTTGCTACAAGAACAGATTGAATACGAACCAGCAGCACTGCGTTTAATTGCGCGTGCAGCAGAAGGTAGCGTGCGCGATAGCCT
>DAIDLK010000140.1 GCA_027449525.1 Legionellaceae bacterium
TAACCAACAACCGACAGCACATAAGAGAATAAAACCACTTAACACCCAACGAGTACTGTAACGCTCTAACAGCAAGGCCACGGGAATTTGCATTGCTGCATAACCATAATAATAGCAGGCCGCCAGCAGGCCAAATTGCGCGGCATCGATAGAAAGCTGCGTCATAATTGATTGCATCATTAAGCCTGGCCACAAGCGAAAAATAAATTGAAACGCGAAAAAAAACACGGGAAAAAACCACATTACTAGGGGGGTCATGGATGTTACCGGCTTGCTCATGCTCCCGCTCCAGTTTGTGTCAATAAATGTTCAATAATTGCCATGCGCATCATGACACCATTGCTAACTTGTTGCCAAATGACTGCTTGTGGCCCGTCGGCCACATCATGATCAAGCTCAATACCCCGATTGACCGGTCCCGGATGCAGCACAATCGCATCAGGCTTAGCCAAGGCCATGCTCGCCGCGGTTACTGCGTAATCAGCCCGGTAAGCGGCTACATCAAATACCTCGTGCTCGGTCAGACGCTCACGCTGCACGCGTAACGCTACAACCACATCGGCACCCTGTAGTCCCTCGCGCAATGACGAAGTAGTCTGCCCGTACAGCGGTTGCATTGGCAACCACTTCGGTGGTGCCACGAGCACCACGTCATGTGTTTGCCATAAGCAAGCCAAAGCCTGCAGTGAGTTGGCCACCCTTGAGTGTCGAAGATCGCCGACCATCGCTATCTTAAGCCTTGCCGTGTGCGGCTTGTGTTGCAAGATCGTCATCCAATCGAGCAACGCTTGCGTGGGGTGCGCATGCTGTCCGTCACCGGCATTGATCACGTGTAGACCGTCCGGCGCCGCCGCCGCCACCCGCGCTGGCAGCCCGTCCTCGCTGTGACGCACCACCAGTAAATTAACGCCCATAGCACCTAGGGTTTTAACCGTGTCCTCGAGTTGTTCCCCTTTGGTTTCTGATGAGCGCGCACTGTCCAGATTCACTACCGCAATGGCTAATTTGATGGCGGCCAATTCAAAACTAACGCGTGTGCGGGTACTCGGCTCATAAAATAAATTCACCAAGCTGCACCCACTAAACTTGGGATAAAGAGTGGTTTGTCGTAATTGCTCTGCGCGTGTGAGGAGCTGCCGTACGGTATCCAACGACAGTTGACTGATTTCTAGAAAGTGCTTCATGCTTCATCCGTTCGCTGGTTGAGCCATTGCTCGAGAATAATACAGGCAGCCACACTGTCAATGGCCGAAGCTTTGATTTTACGATACCCCCCGTCAGCAAACAACTCGGCGCGCGCTTCCACAGTAGAGTAACCTTCATCGACCGTGTGCACCGCACACGCCGTCTGCTCACGCAATTGTTGGGCAAAGTTCAGCGCCAATGGCGTGGTGTACAAGGCACTGCCATCGGAGTGCCTTGGTACACCAACCACGCATGCCTGGGGTTGCCACTCAGCCAGCAGGGCGTGTACTAATGGCCAAGCCGGCACTCCGGCTACCGCACTGAGGGTGACTAACGGCCGCGCGCGCCCAGTCAAACGCTGGCCTACCGCTACACCGATTCGTTTTGTGCCAAAATCAAACGCAAGGTAAACGGGTTCAGGCATGCCCACTGTCTTCCACTAATTGATCAATGGACACCCCAATGCGCGCCGTAGCATTGCTCCAGCGCTCGGCAAACGGAACGGAAAAAACTAAATCCGCATGAAAAGGACAAACTAACCAGCGATTTTCTAACATTTCTTTATCCAACTGTTCACTAGCCCAACCCACATAACCCATGGTAACCAGAACATCTTTAGGGCCGACATTATCCGCCAGGGCTTGAATGATATCATTTGAGGTAGTAATGGTCACCTCATCCTCTAGGTACAGGCTAGAGCGCCAGTGTCCTCTGGGACGATGAATCACAAAGCCCCGCTCTGTTTGCAAAGGGCCACCAAACAACAATGGCTGCTCACTTTGCTCAGCGCGCTTTGGCGTGATAGCCAGTTGATCAAACACCAGACCCATCGGGTACATCAACGGCCGGTTAATCATTAAGCCTACGGTGCCTTGCGGTTGATGTTCGCAGATGTAAATAACCGCCTGTTTGAGGTAATCTAACTGCACCGTGGGCATAGCGATCAAAAAATGATGGCGTAGTGACGACACCGCTTCCATGATGGTTCCCCTTGACGATCATTTGACGTACTTATACAGTTATTATAAGCCAATAAATTCGTCTAGCTGGCATTTCTCAATAAAAAGGATTCACCTTTCATGAAAATATCGCCTATCGCACTCTGCTTGGGCTGTTTTTGCAGTCAATTAATTGCTAGCAATTTCCAACCAGCGATTGACGCTTTATTACACCGCATCGATCCAAACATTAATCTCAGTGCATTGGTCGTTGACTTAAGCACCGGTGAAACGCTGTATCAGCACCAAGCCTCGCACGAATTAATTCCGGCCAGTAACATGAAATTATTCTCTAATGCAGCGGCCTTATTAGCCTTAGGGCCGGATTATCAATTTAAAACGCAACTCAGTACCGATGCCAGAACGCTTGAACAAGGGGTCTTACACGGCTCGTTGTACCTCTTTATGCCAGGAGACCCTTCCTTTAGTACTGCCGATCTGACCAGCTTATTAGCTGCATTAGTTCCGTTGGGGGTACAACAAATTGACGGCAATGTGGTGCTGGTGAGCGAACATCAGCACGTTGATCCCTATGCTCCAGGCTGGGTTGCACGCGATCTGAATTATAGTTATGCCGCACCGTTGGCACCGGTCATTTTAGACGAGAATCGCTTAACCATTACGGTTAATCCTGCGACAAAAGTGAACGATCCGGCCTGGATTGAAACCAGCGATACTGACGGCACCCTGCCAATGCAAAATGCCATCAAAACAACAGCCGATGGGCGTCAATGCGGGGTTGGCTTCAAGACGAATGCTCAGAATCAACTCACGTTACACGGTTGTATTGGACAAGGCGACGGGGCCGTGATCCAACGCGTTCCCATTCAAAACCCGTTGATTTACCTGCAGAGCAAACTAAAAACACGTTTAAGTGCACTCAAGATTACCCTCAACGGGGAGGTGCTATTGGGTTCACCC
>DAIDLK010000141.1 GCA_027449525.1 Legionellaceae bacterium
CACCGCGCCTTTGGCGTGGCTAATTTCAGCACGGGCGCCAATGCGGCGGATCTGCACTGGATCAACCTGAACTGGGATCGCGATTTACCACGTCCGGCGGCGGCGGATCTGCGCAATGTCCGTGCCGGGGATGCCTGCCCTCATTGCCGGGAGGGCACTCTAAGCATCGGTCGGGGCATTGAGGTGGGGCACGTGTTTCAACTCGGGCTTCGCTATGCGGACGCTATGCGCGCACAAATTATCAATGAAAAAGGCCAAACTCAAACACTTCATATGGGGTGTTATGGTCTGGGGGTTAGTCGAATCGTCGCAGCGGCAATTGAGCAACACCATGACAATAAGGGCATCATTTGGCCCGCTAGTATGGCCCCCTTTCAGGTAGGTTTAATTCCAATTAACGCAAGCCGAAACGCATTAGTTCAGCGAACCGCCGAAGCACTGTATGAACAATTACTTGCAAATCACATCGACGTGCTATTGGACGACCGGTCTGAGCGGCCTGGGGTTTTGTTTTCCGATCACGATTTAATCGGTATCCCGCATCGTTTAGTGATTAGTGAGCGGCTATTAGCTGATGGTATGGTAGAGTATAAAGCGCGTAATCAAGCCGAAGGCCAATTAATTGCGCTTGACGCTATTACGGACTATATGATTGCTAGGACCGCTTGTTAAGAAAACGGTCAAGCGAGCCTTACCGGTTACTATCAATATCAGTAATGAGGTCTATTGTGTGCTTGAGCAGCATCATCATCTGTTTCAGCGGCAGCGTAGAGACTACTAACGGTACGTTTCGTCCGCGAAAGTGGCAGCGCGGCATGCTGTGCTAGGATAGCGTCTAAGATGTGCCTACTGCTATAACGCTCCCCCACTAACGATGATGCAACACTCTGCATGGAGCCAAATGGTTCCATGAGCGCATTGGTGTGGAAACATTCAGGTGTAATGGCTTTCGCAAGCCGATAATCATCCTCAGCCAATAAATACCTGGTTCTAGGGTTTGCTGCTAAAAGCAAGGCAACGCTCAGACCATTATCTGCTCCATTGCGGACGATGTGATTCAAGCATTCAGGCGTTATAGCACGGGCTAATCGCTCCTCATCAACACACAGTAACTCGGAATGATCAGACAATAAGATGGCTAAAGCTACGCTGTAGCCTTGAAATGGCCCTGAGGCGACAATGTGATTCAACATTTCCGGAGTAATTTGATACAAAGGACGTCTGGAATTCAATGCAATCAGGTTCCGGCGTGAGGGCGGTTCGCTCCTACAAAACGTCGGAGGGATTGGCGGCATAGGTGATGGATTTTGCGATAATTGTACCGGGTGGGAAAACAGGCCATAGGTAGCGATTAATCCACTGGGAACAACCGACAATTCATTCAGTTTTTCTTGAGCACGCATCATGCTGCTGGGTGGCGGAGAAATCACTTGTCGAAACCACAGGAAATAATCAGCAACTGATTGGATGGCGGCATCGAGCTGTCCTGCCACTCGATAAAAATCAATAGCTCGTAACAGGTCAATCTCATGGCCCATGGTACTGCTTGTTTCAATACGACCTTCAAGTAGCATCCCGCAGGCCAGTTGATTCAGCGCGCTCGGGTGTTGCACAAAATAAGCAATTACATGTTCAAGGGTGCGTTGGTTCATTAGAAAGGTCGGTCTGATGGCTGTGGTGTCGGTCGCGATGAAGACGCCATTGTCTCTGCTGGCCAACGGCAACACTTGACTGAGCAGGTAGTCCTCCGTGCGAGTGATTGCTCCTTTGGATGAGCCAATCGCTTCAATGTGACGAGGCAGCGAAAGAATAAATTTGACCATTTTTTCAACTGAATTAAACAGTTCATCTTCAACAACGATGGTATTAACGCTGCTGGGTGTGCACCCAATGAGGCGAGCAAGTTCCCTCTCATCCACTGCTTCATCAACGTACATCAGCTCGAGTGTGTTTAATGAAAGCGGGAACCCCGAAAAAACAGCGGTCAATTCTGTGTTGGATTTGTCGGTCCAGTCACTTACCTCGAGCGACAACCGCATTAACTGGTGTGGTAACCCCGCCATTAGTTGGGTCATTTGCGTGATTTCGTAACCACGTACATCGATTTCTTCTAACTGGTTCCACCGATTGAGTGCATTAATGGTTGGAAAAATTTTATGACAGTCGAATAAAACTGCATTTAAGTGTTCGTCAGCATTGATGCTTTCATCTTTTTCATCCCAGCATTCTTCTAAATTGAGTCCACGAAGATGGAGTACTTGAAGAGAACTCGTGCGTAAGGCGCCTAAAATTGCGACCAACGAGTACAATGGTCTTCGGTTCAAATGATTGTGCGATAAATTCAGTTTTTCTAAACTTGGGGGGATTAAGGCCAATGTCTCAGCCATCTCAACTGACCGTTCGCTTTCATCACCCAAGTTATTGTCACTTAAATCAAGCGAGGCAATAGAAGGAGGCAATGCGTTAAAAACCGCTTTGAGTATGCCTGGAAGACTAATCCACTCATCAATATTCCTTTGATCGTTAATACCCGATAAATCAAGCGTACGAATACCATGAGGCAACGCGCCTATGACTTCTGCCAAACCGAGTCTTAGGCGAAAAAGATAGTTACCACTTAACTTCAGTGTCTCTACCGTAACCGGAATAAGCGATAAGGTACGCGCAAGAGTAGCCGCATGATCATCAAGCTCAAGTTGACATAAATTAAGGGTACGAACGCTAGGCGGTAGTGCGATTAGGATACGACGTAACACACCCAGGTTTTGTCCAAGATTCATTTCGCATACATCTAGCGTGGTTGTATCCGCAGGAATAGCAGCAATTGCTTCATTTAGCTCATTTTCATCGATGTTGATTCCGTGCCAGCCATCCCAGTTAAGGGTCAACGAATAGCGCATACCACACTCCAGCAACCATTATCACAAGTGAAATTTCATGGGGCAAATTGTATATAAAAAATCTATTTTTGTCAATCAAGGTGGCTGAACTTCTTATCGTTACGCACCCTAAGCGCGGTGCTGTTTCGACGCGATCCCGATTTATTACGCCATACACGCCTTGCGTTTCAAGAAGGTT
>DAIDLK010000142.1 GCA_027449525.1 Legionellaceae bacterium
CAAATTCAGCTCCTAAAACATGTGTTTCACGCACGCGATCAAGCTTTGCGTGTTGAGGAGCATCTGCTCTTTCATTATACAATGATCGAGGATGAGTTAATAAACCTCCAGTATCGCAAACTGGGTTATGAGTTGCATCGAACTTTGGATGAGCCCTTTCTAAAAATATTGCTGGGAGTAGTCAATCGACATTGTCTTAATTTAGACCAAGATGTCACAGATGATCAGCTTGTTAGACGAGCTGGTATACGTGAGCATCAGGAAGTGAATAATCGACTACATCATCTGGATCGTTATAATCTTAAGCGTTGTAGTTCCGATGAGACGGCACAGGATGAATTAAAACGTGAAATTACTGCCGAATTACGCTTTGATCCCGCGGAGCGGCGTTTGCGGGGTGGGTCTTATGGACAAGACTCTTCGTTCGATCAAAGCAACGGTAGGCCTTATTTTTTACGACCTGAGGTGCATGGTTTGTACGTTTACCGGGATGAACTTTACAGCATTTTGGGTTTGCTTCGATTGAATAAACTAGACCCTTATCGTTTTTCTAAACACATAGTGAACAATCCTTCGCTTCCTACCTATCAGCCCTTTTGCACGCGCTCGTACCCTCGTTTACCGAATGGAAAAATCAATTTAAAGGAAAAACTATACCTTCGTCCCCTCTATCCTGCTGAGTGGTTTGCAATTTTCAAGAAAAATCCAGATATTCAATGGTCTTACACTACGACATTAAATGAAAACTCGTATGCAACTGCTTATTTTTTAATTCGTGAAAATGAGATGAAGCACTGGCATCGACGTGGTAAATTTTCTCCTGAATTGGTACTAGACTTGATTCGAGTTTACCTAAACCATGCAACTTTCTCAGAGCTTAGGCCAGCTTTTGATGAGTGGTGTGAGCAGCTTGTACCAAAATTTTCGCTCGACAGGGAGGGTACCCCTACTAGTAATGATTGTGAGTGGATAAAAAATATTAATTGCCTTTACGGACAAAAAATTATGTCCGACGGAAATAATCACACGTATTTTCTTGAGTTACTTCTTTCGGTTCGCTACCTGTTGCCCCAATCGTATAGCGGGATGGTCCTAGAAGCTTTCCTAGATAAAACATTCGGTGATCTGACGGCATGGTATTGTGTACAAAGTAGTAACGATACGTCTGTATTACAGCAACGCACACAGGCTGTCTGTAATTTATTTGACCAACATGCCAGTGCAATTCGTGATACTGCTGATGATTATTTCAATCTTTCGGTGCCTTCGACTACACGCTATGAGAAATTAGCTAAACATTTGATTCATAACGAGAGTCTTATCTTGCACGTTCAACGGCCTTCGGCACCTTCTGTGCAGTTAGCCACCTCCTACCAACTGCTAATCCAGACCCTGGTATCTGATCGTGATCCAGCTAGTGGAAACTTTATTACCGATACTCCTCTGACTGAATGCATCTTAAGTGATGATGATCGTTCATTGATTAATTTAAAGCTTGTGCTTGAACGTTATAAGCAAACCGGTGAACTATTAAATGTAAACTCAAAATCACCGCGTGCGTTTACTTCCAAAGAAATTGACCGTGTTGAGCGCAATCCACGCTATCAACAATATGCTCTGATCATGCGTACACAAGCGCTCTGTGTATCTGATCCTGATCCGGAAATGCGTTCGGCACTTCGCTCGTATCATGCAGGACTATTTCCTCCAGCACCTCCTGTCGCACAAAGTGGTGTAAGGGTTCAGCAGCAAGCCAAATCGAACGCTCCGTCCACGTGATTGTGCGTTTTTGGTGAATGGTTGATTGTATTGAAATCTTCTTGACTAAAACAAAAACAAGAGCGTACAATCGGCCTTCAATTAATTAAAATGAGGTTGCTATGAAGTTTTGTGTCTTAATGATTGCCGCAATTTTAAGTTTTTTTAACACACTGCATGCTGAAAATATGCATCTTCATCCGCAAGCTAATCAGATAGCTCGCTCTGAGCAATTCGCTCTACCGGGTTATTGTGAAATTGAAATATTGAATCACAGTTATGATGATATCCGCGTCAACGGTGTGTTTGATGATGGCGTTTCGTTAGTACCGTTTAATGTGTACAGTTTTGGTCGGGCTGAATATATTTCGCTGTATTATTATGGCTATTGTCATGATGGTATGGATTTATACATCGATACCTATTATGGAAAACCGGTTTTTTCCGGATACGTTTCTCGCTACACCACCATTCGTATTGTTCCTGAGTATTATGGAAGCAAACAATTAAAGGCCATTGTTGAAAGTAATTTAAAGTAACCAGCGATTCGGCAGCTTACTGACCTTTGTGCTGCACTGTGTTATCCTTTGGGACCACAGTGCAGATCAATAGGAGTAACGATGTTAAATCTCCAAGATAAAATTGCATCATTTGACATGTCGTTATGGCAAGCGATGGAAGCAGAGCGCGTCCGCCAAATTGATCATCTTGAGTTAATTGCCTCAGAAAACTACACAAGTGCCCGCGTGCTTGAAGCGCAAGGTTCTGTGTTAACCAATAAATACGCCGAGGGCTATCCCGGTAAGCGCTATTATGGTGGTTGTGAACACGTAGATGAGGTTGAGCGTTTGGCCATTGAGCGTGCCAAACAATTATTCTCAGCCGATTTTGCTAATGTTCAACCGCACTCTGGCTCACAGGCGAATGCGGCAGTTTTTATGGCACTGCTGAATCCGGGTGATGTTATCTTGGGACTGTCGTTATCACACGGGGGGCATTTAACCCACGGTTCGCCGGTCAATTTTTCCGGAAAAATTTACCAAGCTTATCATTACGGCCTGGATTGTGCGACGGGATTAATTGATTATACCGCTGCTGCTCATTTAGCGCGCCAACATCAACCCAAATTAATTATTGCTGGCTTTTCTGCCTATTCTCGGCACGTTGATTGGGCTAAATTTCGCGAAATTGCCGATGAGGTAGGGGCCTATTTACTCGTTGATATGGCGCACGTTGCCGGTTTAGTCGCAGCCGGTGTGTACCCGTCTCCACTTCCCTATGCTGACGTGG
>DAIDLK010000143.1 GCA_027449525.1 Legionellaceae bacterium
AACATGCGCTCCGGGCGCTTTCGTATCACCGTCCTCACGGTCACGGACCGCAAAGTTCGTTTCTACGGAGGCACGGCGCTGGTGACCTCCAATGACATCCACTAGTGCAATCGACGCTAAAGTCTGCGCCAGCATTCGAATGCCTGGTGCCAGCACGCCATCGTCGTTACTAACTAAAATTCTCACCGGCTCCTCCCGGGTGACGCAAGCCAATTCACCACTGCCAAACGAATTTGTAATTGTTCATCCAGTGCTTTTCGTTGCGACGCATTAGCAGTCATTGCTCGAGTGTGTTGAAGTGTCAGGATGGTTTGACCATAGTCAAGTTGGTTGCGTTGTAACTCATAAGCCAACTGATTCATCCGTTTAGCCAACACGTGCAAGGCTTTGCACGAGGGGGCTGCCAACGGTGGACGCGTATCGCAACGCAAAATAGCCTGCTCTAAGGCTTTAGGATGCATCATGTAATACACCTTATCAGGTGCAGAGCATGCTGATAACAAGAATCCGTACAAGAAAATGGTTAACCATTGTCGCATAATTTAATCCAGTATTGACCCACTTTACAACGAGATTTAGTCTACCATACGTTCACTAAAATACCATTGAATAAACGAGCTGAATTGGTTATTGTCCGGGTATTGCGATAAGATGAACGTGAGGGCAAGCTATGCTAGATTTTAAAATAGCGCGAAACACGCAGACCGGCGAAACGTTCTTGGAAACGTCCGTGTGCGGCAAAAACCTATTAACGACTCCCCAACTGAATAAAGGCACTGCGTTTACCGCTGAGGAACGCTCTGCGTTTGGTTTGCTCGGTAAATTACCGCATTACGTGGAAACGTTAGACGAACAAGTGGCTCGCGTTTATTTGCAATATCAAAACTACCCCTCTCTCATTGAAAAACACATCTACCTCAACAATTTACACGATAAAAATCAAGTGCTTTTTTATCGTCTTATTCAAGACCACCTAGCTGAAATGCTACCAATTATTTACACACCTGTGATTGGCAAGGCAGTGCAACAGTTTAGCCACATTTACCGTCAATCGCGTGGTTTGTATATCGCATACCATGACCAAAATTCTATCCATGAGATATTACAAAATCGCTCTAATCCGGAAATTGATTTGATTGTAATGACTGATGGTGAGGGCGTACTAGGTATCGGTGATCAAGGCATCGGTGGCATGTGCATTCCTGTCGCTAAATTAATGGTTTATAGTTTATGTGGCGGAATTAACCCAAACCGTACCCTACCGATTTTCCTTGATGTTGGCACCAACAACCAACAATTATTGGACGATCCCATGTATTTAGGCTTGCGGCACCCGCGCGTCAAGCGAGCAGAGTATGATGCCTTCATTCATACCGTACTAAACCAACTGCAAACCCATTTTCCGAATGCTTTCATTCAGTGGGAAGATTTTGGACGTGATAATGCGCGGCGCTTATTGGATTATTATCAAGATAAATGCTGTACTTTTAATGACGACATTCAAGGCACCGGTGCGGTCACGCTAGCTGCCCTACTCACTGCTTGCCAACGGACGCGTTCGCCACTGACGCAACAGCGTATCGTCATATTGGGTGCAGGCTCGGCAGGAACTGGTATTGCTGATCAACTGGTCGATGCCATGATCATGGCCGGTGCCTCTAGCGAACAAGCGTTTGCGCAGCTCTGGTTGGTCGACAAACAGGGCCTGTTGATGGCACACGATGAGCACTTAACTGACGCACAACGTCCTTATGCACGACGCAAAGAGGATTTTGTCGCCCCATCAACCTCCTTGTTGGAGGTAGTGCGTCACGTTAAACCCACGGTATTAATTGGCTGCTCAGCCCAACCAGGGGCCTTTCATCGCGAACTAATTAAAACCATGTACAGGTTCTGCGAACAGCCCATTGTGTTTCCCTTATCAAATCCGGACGAAAAATGTGAAGCGAATCCAAGCGATTTACTGCATTGGACCGACGGCCAAGCCCTGATTGCTACCGGCACCTTTTTTCCTGAGGTGGTTTACCGCAACCAACCGGTGCCCATTGCTCAATGCAATAACGCGTTAGTTTTTCCCGGTATTGGTTTAGGGGTTTTAGCGGTACGCGCATCGCGTTTGAACAAACAGATGATCTGGGCCGCCGCTAATGCGTTGAGTCACTATCAGACCGTAGGCCACGCGTCAGAACGATCACCGCGCCCTTTACTACCAGCCATCTCTGAAGCGGCTGCCGTAGCCAAACACATCGCAATTGCTGTAGCTGAAACAGCCGTGGCTGAAGGCTTAGCGCAGGTTACGCCAAGTCAACCTCTCACTGAATTAATTGACGAGTTATTTTGGACTCCGCATTACTTGCCCTTTCAGCGCAAAAACGTGCGGCAAAAAACCTGATAACCAATGCGTAACAGGGGTCAACGGCTGATAAAACACGGATTGCCTTGCGATATGCCCTCTGTCAAAGGACGTTACCTCCGCGACAACCATGACGAAAGCCACCAATAGCACCCCTCTGATAAAACCAAACAGCAAGCCCAGTAAACGATCAGTGCCAGTAAGACCCGAGCGATGCACCATCAAACTAATCAACCTATTGAATAAGGCACCTACTATAATAACGCCGAAGAAAATTACAACAAAACCTATGACGGCTTGCAACGAACGGTCATGAATCACTGACGACAACCAAGGATTTAGTTGATCAGAATAACTAAAACCTAGCCAAATCGCTAAACCCCACACGCACAAGGCGGTTAATTCCTTCAAAAAACCACGAAATAAACCGGTGAGCATCGACAAACCCACAGCCAGTATAATAACGTAATCCACACTAGGTAAGCTGAACATCGCTTAACCAACTCGAGCTTGGGTAATAAAACCTTGCAACTGTAAATCGGTAGCTAATTTTTTTTGTAAGTAGCGTGCATCATCGCGCCTTTTTGAGGCACCCACTAGCACTTTATACACCGCACCATGCGGCGTAGGCACAACGGTATAAATAGCCTGAAAGCCACTTGCGCGTAGACGTTTGATGAGCGT
>DAIDLK010000144.1 GCA_027449525.1 Legionellaceae bacterium
CAGCAGTGGCAGAGGTCTTTCCCGAGGCAAGGCACCAACGTTGCTGGTTTCATAAAATGGGCAATGTTTTGGACAAATTGCCGAAGTCTCAACAATCTCGTGCGAAGTCAATGCTACAAGAAATCTGGATGGCCGCTACACGCGCTGACGCTTATGAAGCATTTGATGCTTTCATTTCAGAATATGGAGCAAAATATCCCAAAGCAACCGAATGCATTGAGAACGACAAGGATGTTTTGTTAACTTTCTATGATTTTCCAGCAGAGCATTGGGTACACATACGAACAACCAACCCAATCGAATCCACATTTGCTACGGTCAGGAATCGCACTTATAAGGTCAAAGGCGCCTTTTCTAGTAAAACCATTGTGACAATGACGTTTAAGCTTATGCAGAGCGCTGAAAAACGCTGGAACCGGTTACGCGGATTTCATCATCTGGATAATCTGATCAGAGGTATCCCATTCAAAGATGGGAAGTTGGTTAAAAATGATGATTGTTTGTTAACTAGTGAACAACTAAATCAGGACGCCGCTTAATGAATAATTTTTCCCATACACAACATTTGACTATAGCTCACACAAAATTAACATGGCTTGGCGGTTTTTAAGTAACTCTGGTGTTGCCGATGATAGCTTTACGATTTACGAAGGAGTTGCCGCGACTTATTTAGCAGGCTTTAAAGAGCTAAAGATTGCTGTTGATTGGTCTGGTTGTTGTAGTAACGAACACTTTCTGCTTCGTGCCAGCTTGCTTTATCAAGGACGTTCGATAACGATTTATAATGAAGTCCACACGAAAGATAAGCAAGAAGACAATGATGTTCACATTGCATTTTTGGATAAGCTACATGCGCTCATACCGCAAAGTACTCAAGTAATCATCATTACTGATGCGGGATTTAAAACCCCATGGTTTTATAAAGTGGCTCAATTAAATTGGTATTTTATGGGACGGGTTAGAGGAGTGATTAGTTGTAAGCTCGATGATGAGCCAACATGGGTATTGGTCAAAAAATTGCACACAAAAGTTAAGCGAGGGGAAACAAAGTGTTTGGGTAAAGGATTATTGGGAAAAACATCAAAAACACAGCTCGCAGTTTGCTATGTTGCTCATTATGGTTTTTTGAAAGGAAGAAAAAAAACCAAGAAAGCCGCCCGATATCCGGATGCTGAAAAAATGTATTCATCCTTAAACTCAGAACCATGGATTATCGCAACCAACCTATCACAAGCCCCAGAAAATATAGATAAAAAATCAGTTCAAATAGCAAAACTCGTTTATAATTACTATAAAAAAAGGATGCAGATTGAACAGAATTTCAGAGATGATAAGAGTCCGCGCTTTGGATTTGCATGGAGAGAAAGCCGTACTCGAAATACAATGAAGATAAGTGCGTTATGCTTGATTGCAACCATAGCAGCATTGATACAATGGCTGATTGGTTTTACCGCAGAACAGCAAAAAATGCATTATGAATTTCAGGCAAATACGGTAAAGCCTCATAGAGTGCTATCTTTTTTGTTTCTGGGCAAACAAGTGATACGACATGCTTTGGAGCGTTTAAATATCTGCAATTTATTTGATTCCATTCAGATATTTCATGCTCAATATCAAATTGAAATTGAGCGTGAGGTATAAAAATGGTAACCCATGAAATGAGAGGATTACTCAGCGCCTGCGCGGGCATGACAGGATTTTTTGTCATGTACAGAGGTCGACAATTACTTGTTGTTTAGTTTATTATCCTGCCTTGAAGTTGGTCAAGCAATCGCCCTTAGTGCCTAACACTAAGGGAGGAAAGTCCGGGCTCCGCAGGATAGAGTGCCAGGTAACGCCTGGGAAGCGTGAGCTTACGGAAAGTGCCACAGAAAAGATACCGCCTTATCTTGGGGTTGTAAACACGAGGTAAGGTAAGGGTGAAATGGTGCGGTAAGAGCGCACCGCGCGTCTGGTAACAGGCGTGGCAAGGAAAACCCCACTTGGAGCAAGACCAAATAGGGATCTAGACGGTGCGTGCACCGTAACGCGTGATCCGCGCGAGATCTGGGTAGGTTGCTTGAGGCATGTGGTGACGCATGTCCCAGATGAATGATTGCTCAACGACAGAACCCGGCTTATCGACCAACTTCATTTTTATTCTCTGGCTGTTCGCTAGCCGTGTCTGATAACATGTTCAAGCTGGTGTTTGCGACAGTGTCTTCCACGTACAATTCATCGCTAGTGGGCGGCTGTTTGCCAGTAATTAGGTAACGGCGATTTTGTAAGTACGCATCACGCATCAATGCATACGGATCAATCGATTGCTGCATTAATTTTTCCACATCAAATAATTGTGCCCTTAAATCCACATAACGCAGGGCTAATAAGCCATACACAACGTTCGCTTGGTTTAAATACGGGTAGGGTGTGAAAAAGCTGTAATCGAAGAGTAGTCCCATGCCATCACGAATAGTGCTGGGCCCCAAAAACGGGATGACGATATAAGGTGACGTTGTGTTACCCCATTTGGCTAACGTTAAACCGAGGTCATTACTGTGTGGTGGCAATTGGCAATGGCTGGCTGGATCCATAAGGCCACCAAGACCCAGCGATGAGTTTATTATGAGGCGCCAGGTGTCTTTGAGGGCTAGCATCCATTCGGCTTGCAGTAGATCATTGGCAATGGTGGGAGCTAGATTGACATTGCGGTAAAAATTATTAATGCCAACCCGAATGACGGTTGGGGTAACCGCATCGTAAACCGACGCAATTGGCTTTAGCATGGTGGCATCAAACGCACGGTTGAAACGATCGATCGGACGATTAATGGCTTCGAATGGGTCGTCAGGGTTTGTACCTGGAGTCATGCAAGAACAGAGCAGAAGTAGGTTACTCAACAGAAGGCAAAACAAAACGAGGCGCATGAGTGATTATAATTTTCTAACGATAAAGATCATACTACACTTAATTCTCACTACTGTCATGCAACAGAAGCATGATAAGGTATTGGTTAGAATATAATTCTAGCAGAACTTTTCGCATGATGGCTGGC
>DAIDLK010000145.1 GCA_027449525.1 Legionellaceae bacterium
ACCACCGACTAAAATAACTTCGTCAATCTGACCAATTGTTAACTTAGCATCTTTTAACGCTGTTTTGCACGGCGCAATCGTACGCTCAACCAGACTTTCAACCAATGATTCCAGTTTCGCACGGGTCAGTTTTAACGTTAAGTGTTTTGGTCCGGAGGCATCCGCCGTAATATAAGGTAAGTTAACATCAGTTTGTTGCGCTGATGATAACTCAATTTTTGCTTTTTCGGCGGCTTCTTTGAGGCGTTGCAGTGCTAGCGGGTCACTGTGCAGATCAATGCCAGTGTCTTTTTTGAATTCAGCCGCTAAATACTCAATGAGTTGTAAATCGAAGTCTTCTCCACCAAGAAAGGTATCCCCGTTCGTGGCGAGTACTTCGAACTGGTGTTCACCGTCTACTTCGGCAATTTCGATAATAGAAATATCAAAGGTTCCGCCACCTAAGTCGTAAACAGCAATCACCGAATCACCGCGCTTTTTATCCATACCGTATGCTAAAGCCGCAGCCGTTGGTTCGTTGATAATACGTTTGACTTCAAGCCCTGCGATACGACCTGCGTCTTTGGTGGCTTGGCGTTGTGAATCGTTAAAATAAGCGGGTACCGTAATAACTGCTTCAGTGACTTCTTTGCCAAGGTAGTCTTCTGCAGTTTTTTTCATTTTACGTAATACTTCTGCAGAAATCTGTGGTGGTGCTTTTTCTTGCCCTTTGACCCGCACCCAAGCATCACCGTTGTCCGCCTTAATAATGGCATATGGAACCATCTTAATATCTTTCTGGACAACCGCATCATCAAATCGACGGCCAATCAACCGCTTAATTGCATACAGGGTATTTTCTGGATTAGTAACTGCTTGACGCTTTGCTGCCTGCCCAACCAATACCTCGCTATCGTTGGTATACGCTACAATAGACGGGGTTGTACGATGACCCTCAGCGTTGTCAATGACACGAGGCGTTTTGCCTTCCATTACAGCGACACACGAGTTGGTGGTACCTAAATCGATTCCAATAATTGCCATGATATTTACTCCAAATCAATGAATTAGTTTACCATGATATTCATATAAGGGGCTTTATACGTATTTCAAGGTATGTTTAACTTTTTTCTTTAGAAACCACCACCCGAGCCGGACGAATCATGCGATCGTTTAACATGTACCCCTTCTGGAATACCGTCAAAACTGTGTTCGGTGCGACTTCGGTACTTTCTTGGGTGGACATCGCTTCGTGGAGCTGCGGATCAAACACTTGCCCTTGCGGATCGATCAATCGAACATCAGCTTTTTCTAACGCACTGAGCAACAATTTCATGGTAATCTCTAATCCTTCATGCATTGCAGAATCTTCCTGCTTTTCCGCCAAAGCAATAGCATGTTCTAAACTATCCGCCACCGGTAACATAGTAGGCACAAACTTACTCAGAGCATAGCGAGGGGCATTCGCAATATCGCGTTCTAGGCGTCGGTTAATATTGTCCATCTCGGCCATTGAACGAACGAGCTTTTCCACTTGTTGTTCCGCCAAGGTGAGCTTTTGTTCCAGAGCCTCGTATGACGGATGCTCGAGAGCCGGCAAATCATCACTAGCTTCAGGGGTTAGTTCGTCGACCTCGCTTACTGCTGTTTCCTGCGCTTCTTTAATTTTTTTCCAATCTTTTTCATGATTCACCATATTTTTAACTCCAATGCCGCTTAAAATAATCACTTAAAAAAATAAATGGGGCTGATGACGGATAAATCAAGGGTACGCAAGGTGATACGCCGGACTAAATTCATGCACTGCTTCGACTAGTGCACTTACATGACCCACGGGGACATCCGGTGTAATGCCGTGGCCTAAATTAAAAATGTGTCCTGAGCCATGACCATAACTGGCTAAAACTTCCAAAACGCCACGTCGAATGCGGGTCGGCGAAGTGAGTAACACCGCCGGATCGAGATTACCTTGCAATGCCGCACGACCCGCTAATAAAGCACGTGCCGCTTGTAAATCACATGTCCAATCAACGCTCAGGGCATCGCATCCAGTCGCTACTAAGCGCGACAACCAAGCACTTCCGCCTTTGGTAAATAAAATAATCGGAACCTTAGGGTGTTTTTGTTTCATACAATGAACAATTTTCGCCATGTAATTACAGGAAAATGCTTGAAAGCACGGCGTAGAAAGGATTCCACCCCACGTATCAAACAGCATCAGCGCATTCACACCGGCTTGCACTTGCTCAACCAAATAATCAACCACCGCTTGCGTTAATTTAGTCAACAAAGCATGCATCACATCAGGCCTAGTCTGTGTTAACGAGAGTACCGTTTTGAAATCGGGGCTGCTGCCGCCCTCGACCATGTAGCATGCGAGGGTCCAAGGCGAACCAGCAAAGCCAATCAATGGCAGATGCGCCGGCATTTCACGCCGAATCAGTCGTATCGCGTCAAACACGTAACCCAATGCATCGGCCGCTACGGGCACAGGCAATTTAAGAATCGCTTCATCGCTGCGAAGAGGACGAGCAAAACGAGGGCCCTCGCCTTCAGCAAACGATAACCCCAAACCCATGGCATCAGGGATGGTGAGGATGTCAGAGAATAAAATAGCCGCATCTAAGGCAAAACGACGTAATGGCTGCAGTGTTACTTCACACGCCAGATCAGGCGTTTTACAAAGACGCATAAAATCACCCGCTTTAGCGCGCACGGCCCGGTACTCCGGCAAATAGCGCCCAGCTTGACGCATCAACCAAATCGGTGTACGTTCAACAGGCTGTTGAGACAAACTGCGCAACAAAAGCGACTTATCGAGAGAGGACATACCGTGTTACCTATACCAGAGTGGACTTATTCTAGCACGGATCATCTCCAAATATCAGCGTTGCGCGTAAAAACCCACATTGGCGTGCATGCTTGGGAACAACGTATCTTGCAAGACGTTCTCTTGGACATCCGCATTCCGATTGATCGCCTAACTAAACCAGATGAATTAGCGACAACTCTTGATTATGATGCAATTTGCCATCAAATCACAAAAGCCGT
>DAIDLK010000146.1:0-2721 GCA_027449525.1 Legionellaceae bacterium
CCTTGCGCCCGACGCGGCGGCTGCGGGGCAGCAGCCCGGCCTGCACGTACTTGCGGAAGGTGGCCTCGGACAGCCGGGCCCCCTTCGCCTCGAAGAGCCTCACCACCTCGCGGCTGGTGATCCCGAGCGCCTGCTCCCGCTCGACGCGGGCGATCTCGGGTGGCGCCAGGAGGTAGCTCATCGTGGGTTTATTTTCGGTGTATTGCTTTCAACATCCGCCACTGAAAAGTTGACATCTCATCCGTGTTGGGGTGGTGTGGTACGTAAAAACAATTGAGTGTAAACTAATTTACCAGCAGCATCTCGTACAATACCAATACCGGTTAAATTATAATGCCCAAGTAGATTGTGACGATGCCCGCGACTCTGCATCCAGCCGTCCACAACGCTCTGAGCACTTTTGTAATTATACGCCACATTCTCCGCACCCGCATGGGTACCTGTAACGGTGCTGTACAAGTGCTGCATCCGTTGTTTAAATCCCTGATGCCCAAAAGGCACACGCTTGTCTGCCATCGCTTGACTGTGCTGCAAAGCAGTTTCTGTGATGGCGGCGTCAATAACCAATGCATTAAGACCGTGCGCAGCACGGTTTCGGTTGACCAACTGCAAAACTTCCTGTGTGAGTTGTCTATTCGTCAAAGTCGCTGCCGGCACTACCTGCCAGACCACTAAACAATAGCCCAAAGCTAACCATTGTTTTTTAAGCATCGATTGAGGCTCCGCGCAGTGGGTTACGGCGAATAATTGTTGAACGACGCTCCGGCCCTGTTGACAACATATCAATCGGAACCCCTAATAATTCTTCAATCCGGCGTAAATAAGCCTGTGCATTCGCAGGCAGTGCGTTCCAGTCAGTCACATCAGCCGTTGATTCACTCCAACCGGGCAATTCTTCATAGACAGGCGTGAGGCTTATGTACTCTTCAGCACTTTGGGGTGGGTATTCTACCCGCTGTCCGTGCGCGTCTTGATATGCCACGGCAATGCGCAACACTGCTAGACCATCCAAGACATCCAGCTTAGTGACACATAGTCCAGTCAAACTATTTAATTGAATCGCACGACGTAGCAACACCGCATCGAACCAACCACACCGTCTGGCACGCCCAGTGACCGCACCAAATTCATGACCCCGCGTTGACAAATGCTGCCCTATTTCGTCGTTTAATTCGGTGAGGAATGGGCCGCTGCCAACTCGTGTGGTATACGCTTTCGTCACACCCAAAATATAATCTAGATAACGCGGGCCAAAACCAGCACCATTCGTTACACTACCCACGCACGTGTTGGACGATGTCACGTACGGATAAGTGCCATGATCAATATCCAAATAAACCCCTTGTGCACCCTCAAACAAAATAGACCGTCCCGCGGAGCGATCAGCATGTAGTGCGGCGGTAACATCGGTAACCATTGGCTTTAATTGCTTCGCCCAGTCACGCGATTCAGCCAATAGATCATCAAGCGACACGGCTGGCTGATGGTAATAGTTCGTCAATATGAAGTTATGGTACTCGAGTAACTCAGTCAATTGACGCACCCAACGATCCCTATCAAATAAATCACCGACCTTAAGAGCTCTGCGGGCTATTTTATCTTCGTAAGCGGGCCCAATACCGCGGCCAGTAGTACCAATTGCTTTACCTTTTTGCAGTTGTTCACGCGCTTTGTCGAGTGCAACATGGCACGGTAACACTAAGGGACACGCCGCACTAAGGTGCAAACGTGAGCGCACGTCCAAGCCTTTAGCTTCGAGCTCTTTAATTTCTGTTAATAATGCATCCGGAGCAACAACAACCCCATTACCAATGTAACATTGTACATTGGGGTGTAGAATGCCCGAGGGAATAAGACGTAATACGGTTTTTTCACCGTTAATTTTTAACGTATGGCCAGCATTATGCCCACCTTGATAGCGCACCACGGCAGACACGTGTTCAGTTAGTAAATCAACAATTTTACCTTTACCTTCATCACCCCACTGCGTACCAATTACTACAACATAGTTACTCATCATCAACTCTTATTTAATTAAATCATGCTTAAAATATTGAAAAAAGGGATTGCTCTGATCGAGCACCAACACATCCTGCTTGCTATTAAAAGTTGCGACATAGGCTTTAAGACTACGATAAAAGGCAAAAAAACTTGCATTTTCACTGTAAGCTTTGGCGTAAATTTCGGCAGCTTTTCTTTGTCCGCGGGCACGAATCACTTGCCCCTCACTGCGTGCTTTGGCGAGCAGCACGGTTACCTGCGCATCTGCTGCTGCTTGAATTGCTTCTGCTTCAGCTTGACCGTCGGCACGGTGTCGGTTTGCAATTTTTTGCATATCGGCACGCATGCGCTGATAAATGGCATTGCTAGTATTCGAGGGCAGTTCAATGCCTTTGATACGCACATCAACCACGTGCACCCCCAATTGGCTTGCTTGTTGTTCTGCATGCTGACGCAGAATATCCATCATATCGTCGCGCCCCCCGGAAACTAAGTCAGAAATAGTGCGTCGACCAAATTCTGCACGCAAGAGGGTATTCAGTTGCTGCTCAAGCAAGGTCTCGGCTTTGAATTGATTGCCACCGGTTGAGGTGAAATAACGCGCTAAATGACGAATGCGCCATTTGACATAATAATCTACGATCACATCTTTTTTCTCTTTCGTCACAATGCGCGATGATTTAATATCAAGCGTTTGAATTCTTGTATCAAAGACACGCA
>DAIDLK010000146.1:2744-2991 GCA_027449525.1 Legionellaceae bacterium
CTGGGCCAACCACTTTCAATTGCCCTACCCCATTATGCACCAAACGACCGAGACGCAGCACAATCGCATGCTGCCCTTGGGTGACGGTGTATAAGCTTGTGAGTAATAAAAACACTAAGAACAATCCACTTAGTACACCCATTAACTTGATTGCTTTCATTTAATCATTCCTCCCCAACGGCTCGGTCGGTCTTACCGTCTCGCGACCGGACTCTAACGTGGAATTTGTTTCAGCTTTTGTAAGCGG
>DAIDLK010000147.1 GCA_027449525.1 Legionellaceae bacterium
ACGTGAATGCCGCGTTAAAAGCACATGTCATGTACCATCGTGATGTTGACTACATTGTGCAACAGAATCAAGTGGTCATTGTTGATGAGCACACTGGGCGTAGTATGCCTGGGCGCCGTTGGTCAGATGGATTGCATCAAGCGGTCGAAGCAAAAGAAGGGGTGGCTATTCAACATGAAAATCAAACGCTGGCCTCAATTACGTTTCAAAATTTGTTCCGTTTGTACACCAAGTTGTCTGGCATGACCGGTACGGCTGATACAGAGGCTTATGAGTTTCAAGAAATTTATAATTTAGAAGTGGTCGTGATTCCAACCAATAAGCCAATGCAACGACACGATCAAGCCGATTTAGTGTACTTAACGCAAGCGGACAAATACCAAGCAGTGATTAACGATGTGAAGGACTGCGTCGAGCGCCAACAACCAGTATTAGTAGGTACTGCATCGATAGAGGCCTCCGAACATTTGAGTCAACTCCTTAAAAAAGCGCGGGTACCGCATCAAGTATTGAATGCAAAATTTCATGAAAAAGAGGCGCAAATTATTGCTGAGGCGGGTCGACCAGGTGCTGTAACCATTGCGACGAATATGGCAGGCCGGGGAACCGACATTGTATTAGGTGGTAGTCTAGCAGCTGAGATGGCCATGTTGACTGAACAGCAACGGGCGGATACAGCCGTGGTTGCCGCTGTACAAGCCGATTGGCACAAACGGCATGCGACCGTGATAGCTGCTGGAGGGTTACGCATTATTGGTTCTGAGCGGCATGAATCACGACGGATTGATAATCAATTACGTGGTCGAGCCGGTCGCCAAGGGGATCCCGGTAGCAGTCGGTTTTATTTATCGTTAGATGATGCCTTAATGCGTATTTTTGCCTCCGAGCGCGTTGCGGCTATGATGCGTCGATTGGGCATGCAACCCGGTGAACCTATTGAACATAGTTTAGTGACCAAAGCGATTGAAAATGCGCAGCGAAAATTAGAAGGGCACCATTTTGATGTTAGAAAGCAATTATTATCGTATGACAACGTTGCCAACGAGCAGCGTAAAGTCATTTACGCTGAGCGTAGTGCTGTCATGGCAATGCATGATCCATTGGAGTCAATCAATGCCATGCGCGAGGACGTGCTGGGTCGTTTGGTTGACCGCACGGTATCGGCGCAAGATTTAGAGGATGATTGGGATATCGCTACGTTAGAACAGGTGTTGCGTGACGATTTTCGCTTACCCATGCCCATCCGACAATGGTTAGAAGACGATCACGATTTGCAAGCCGATGAAATTAAGCAGCGTGTGTTGGCAGAAAGTGCGGTGGTTTATCAGCAAAAAATAGCACAACTGGGTCGGCCTATTTTCGCACAACTTGAAAAATCAATCATTTTACAGAGCATGGATAGTCATTGGCGAGAACACCTAGCCGCTATGGATCATTTGCGTCAAGGTATTCATTTGCGGGGGTACGCACAAAAAGATCCAAAACAAGAGTACAAGCGCGAAGCATTTACTTTATTTAGCCATCTTTTAAATGAATTGAAATACGATGTCATCAAACAGTTGTTTACCATTGAAATTGCTTCACCGGATGATTTGGCCGCGCTTGAAATGCAGCGACGCATGGAGACTAATTTGCCATTCGAGCTGCGTTCCCACCCGACGGATGAATCAGAGCCGACGGCCAGTCATGTGCTTGCATTGAAGCGTGAAGAAAAAAAAGTGGGTCGTAACGACTTATGCCCCTGTGGCTCGCTTAAAAAATACAAAGCATGCCATGGACGCATTGCGTAATGCAGGTAGTGAAAGTTGCCATTGCTCTTTTGACCGATAAAAAAAAGCGTTTATTAGTGACTCGGCGCGGATCAAATAGTACCTATGCTGGCTGGTGGGAGTTTCCCGGGGGAAAACTAGAGATTAACGAAACAGCCGAGCAAGCGTTAGCGCGAGAAGTTTACGAAGAACTGGGGGTGGTCGTGCAACAGGCTAACTACCTTGGTGAACTCGTGCACACCTATCCGGAAGTGACGGTCAATTTATTGGCTTACCATGTTATCAATTACCAGGGCACCCCCGTCTGTTGTGAGCAACAACAGGACTTGCGTTGGGTATCACGCGCGGCCTTGGGCGACTATCAGTTACTCGACGCCTGCCGCCCATTATTAACTATGATCGAAGAGCGGCTTGGCTTAAGTGTCGAATCAATTGATTCATTGTGATGGTTATTAAAAGTGCTATGCACAATAAGCCAAACATAGTATCAAAAGAGTGCAGATAAGCAGTTTTCATGCTGAGCAACGTGTTCGTCGCTTGGTTCGAAATGGCAGTCAAAGCTGCGAGTTTTCCGGCTAAAAAACCACCGATCCCAAGCGATACAAAGAAAATACCCATCATGGTGCTGACTTTTTTGCGACTGGCCAGCAGTGTAATGGTGCACAACCCCACCGGTGATAAGAGCAGTTCGGCCCAGGCGATTAGCGCATAAAGCGGTACAATCGCGAGTGGCGACAGCGGACCAAGATGATGAAGACTAACTCGCAAAACAATTAACAACAGTGCAAAAGCGGCGGTAAGAACGGCTAAAGCTAATGTAAACTGTTGTCCGGCATGTTTTCCCACGTGAACGATTTTTCTGCGTTGAGTGAAGTTAGTGAAGCAAACACCAATAACTAACATACTAAGGCTTTCAACGGTTACGTAATAAGGTGGATAAAGCGTGATCCCATGCCAACTGGCTTGAACCACGCGCAGGATCAACAGGGTGAACGATAAATACATTTGAAAATAAAATGCCCAAAAGAACACTGAAACACTGCACAACAACGCAATCAGGGTTGTTTTACGTGCTTGTTCGGGTGTCTCCGAACGGACACTGTGTACCAAATAGGCAATCGACAGCAGAACTACTGCAACGAATGCACAGGATGCCCAGTTAGGGTGTATTAAAATGCTGTAAGCGCCAAACCACATGGCCGAGA
>DAIDLK010000148.1 GCA_027449525.1 Legionellaceae bacterium
TCACTTTAACGAATTAACTGGTAATAATTTTTCTCACCACCAAGATATTCGTGGTGACGGAAATTGTTATTTCCGCGCCGTTATGCGCAGCTTTATTGAGCAAGTAATTTGTGCTGATAACCCCGCGAGACAACAATTATTTAACCATCTAGCGCGCTTGATTCGTACGGAGTTACTGAATAACCCTAACTCCTGTTTCAGACAAGATTTTAGTCAAGCCAATGCACCAGAATTGATACGCATGTCAGCACTGGCCAACAAATTAGAACAAGCCGCGGCAGGTAATGTTTGGAGCCATCTCCAACAATTTCGACACGACCTGCTTAATCCAAACGAGGACGGTGATGATTGGATGCTCATTTCAGCAGCGAAATATTTAGTGGCTGATTGCGTTGTTGAAAACTTACATAACGAATTTAATGGTTTACCATTAACAGTTGCCATTTCTGCCGATGATAGAGACTACATTCAACAACATGTACATGAAGACGGCAGCTTGGATGTCAATAATTACCGACGAAATCTCATCACGGCAATGGGCACAGACGCGGAAGGCCCATGGGTTGATCTGCATCTGTTAACTAAAATGCTCAATGCAACGGATCGCCGCTTTGTTATCCCTCGAAATGACGGTGAAGCTTTATCGGAAGGAATCGAATACGATAAACCAGAGTTTCACGCGCGCTACCAATTAGCCGATGTACCACAAACTACCGTTTCAATCGTCTTATACTCAGGGCACTATAACGCACTTATTTCAGCTGAACACTACCAAAAACAACGTGAAAATTTACGATCAGCCCCCTACCCCGAGTTTGTAGCCCCTCAACTACCTCACTCTCAATTACCCAATATTGATGACTACCGACCAACAATCGCTGCACTGAACGATTTATTGATCCGCTTACATGATGAAACACAGTATTTAAAAGATAGCATTTATAAAACGGCCGATAGGATTGCACTGCAACTGATAACAGATTTGTTGGCAGCGAAAAACCGCTACTTCAATCTAGACTGTGGCAAAGAGTTCAATCCACAACGCTTTCAACGCCTATGTCGCGCGGCTATCGCTATCGCTACCCCTGAACTAAGCAAACACCGTGGTATAGCGCAATTATTATTGGATATTTTAAATATCGTGTTATTTCCCATCGGTTTGATTCAATACGCCGTCACTGGAAAATTTCGCCTCTTTACTATTGAGCCAGCTGAGATGCGCTTGGTGCGTGCGCTTGATGAAAAAATCAGGCGAATACCCACGCTTGCAACGGCCTAAATTTGTCGCCTAGCTTCGAGTACATTGGGAATTTGTCCCATACGTGCTAGCAAGCGCGACAGGCTGTTGAGACCATCTATTTCAATCGTCAAACTCATGGTGATCATATTTTCCGCTTTGTTAGTATTGGTATGCAGTGCCACAACATTGGCTCTTTCATTGGACAATAGAGCAGTGACATCACGCAATAAGCCTGTGCGTTCATACGCACGCACAAAAACATCCACAACGTAACGCTCAGCAATCGTATCCGTCCACGATACTTCAATCAAACGCTGCTTTTGTCGCTCGCTGGCATTGATAATATTAGGGCAATCTTGCCGATGAATCGATACGCCGCGACCGATGGTAATGTACCCAATGACCTGTTCATCGGGGAGTGGTTGGCAACAGCGTGCCATGTGCGTTAGCAAGCGACCAACCCCTTCAATACGAACATCACGCCCACCTCGCTCAGAGGGAGTCATGGTTCGCACAACGCGTGTCATGTTCACCTCATCACTAGCCGGTATTAATCGGCTAGTGATCTGAGCTAACTTTAAATCACCCCGCCCTATGGCGACCCGGAGATCATCTACGTTCTTAAAACCCAATTCAGCCACAACGCGCGGCAAACAATCCACCTTCAAACCTAATATTTTTAATTCATTGTCTAATAATTCTTGACCGGCTTGCTTGTTTTTATCGTAATCTTGCATCTTAAACCAATACAACACCTTCGCTTTAGCGCGCGATGTTTTTAAATAGCCTAAGTGAGGGTTTAGCCAGTCACGTGAAGGCTTCAGTTCTTTACCCGTTAAAATCTCAATTTTATCCCCAGTTTTTAAGGCGTAAGTCAGTGGCACAATATTCCCATTCACTTTAGCCCCACGACAACGATGCCCCATTTGTGAGTGCACGTAATAGGCAAAATCAAGTGGAGTAACCCCCTGGGGTAAATCAAGCACATCGCCATCAGGCGTGAACACGTACACCCGGTCATCCAAAAATTCCATCGCCACGCTTTCAGGTAGGCCACGATTCGACGCCATTTCACGGTGCCATGCTAACACTTGGCGCAACCATTCAATTTTTCGCTCATGCGCAGCATGCTTTAATAAACCACCTTCTTTGTATTTCCAATGCGAAGCTACCCCCATTTCGGCAAGATCGTGCATTTTAAACGTGCGGATCTGTACCTCAAACACACGGTTTTCTGGCCCATGCACCGCCGTATGCAACGATTGGTAACCATTGGCTTTAGGTCTTGCGATGTAATCATCAAATTCGGCCACAACTTGTTGCCATAACGAATGGACCACATCGAGCACCTCGTAACATTGCGCTTCAGTGTCTACCAAAATACGGACGGCGGTGGCATCATAAATTTGTTGTAGGGGCACATTTTTACGCACCATTTTACGGTAAATACTATGAATGTGCTTCGAACGGCCGTATACAGTACAGTGCAAGATAGCCCGTTGTTTTAATTCCTGGCTCAATGACTCTACAATCCGCTCAACATAACTATCGCGCTCAATCCGTTTACTTTTTAATTCAGAGGCAATCATTTTGTATTCTTGCGGATGGAGGAAGCGAAACGCTAAATCCTCCATTTCCCATTTAATGGCACCAATCCCTAATCGATTGGCTAA
>DAIDLK010000149.1 GCA_027449525.1 Legionellaceae bacterium
AACGCAAGGAATCAACACCTCTCTACCCGTTGGAATTGATTCATTTGGTACTGATACGCCAGCCGTGCAATTTAAACAAGTACTTCAGCATGATTTAGGCCTAACCGGACAGTTTAGGCTGGTTCAACCAAGCGATAACCCGTCCCCATCGACCTGGCGAGCTCTTGGTGCTGATAACGTTGTTTCTGGCCACCTGACCCCTTTAAGTGCAAATCGCTATGCATTGCATGTGGAATTATTGGATGCTGCGGGACAGGGGCGTGTGTTATTCGCTAAAGACTATCAAGTATCTGGTGCTGATATTCGCCGCTTGGCACATCATGTCAGTGATGCAATTGTATTCTATTTAACGGGTGAACGTGGCGTTTTCTCTACCCGCATTGCCTACGTACTGGTCCGTCGCGATTTTAACCGAACTCGCTATTCGTTAGAAGTTGCTGAGGTGGATGGGTATAATCCACAAAGTTTACTCGTTTCGACTGACCCAATCATGTCACCTGCTTGGTCACCGGATGGGCAACAAATTGCCTACGTTTCATTTGAAAAGAAACGAGCACAAATTTTTACCGTTGAGGTTGCAACCGGAAAACGTCGTTTGTTAACTGATTTCCCTGGTATTAACGGTGCACCCGCATGGTCTCCAGACGGTCGACAACTCGCGGTGGTATTATCGAAAGGCGGAAGTCCAAAAATCTATTTGTTATCCTTAGTGAATGGCAGCATGAAACAAGTGACTTTTGGTGATGCAATTGATACGGAACCTCGTTTTTCACCTGATGGCTCTGCCCTGTTGTTTACCTCTGGTCGTGGTGGATCTCCCCAGGTGTATCAATTAGTCCTGGCCAGCGGTGAGATTAGTCGGCTGACCTATCAGGGGAATTATAACGCCAGGGCATCGTACACACCGAATCAGCGTCAGCTGGTGATGCTGCATCGTGAAGACAAAGCGTTTAACATTGGGGTAATGCAAGCCGGGCAGTCTGCGATACTGTCACTTACTACTTCAGGGAGTGATGAATCACCCTCACTGGCACCCAATGGTCGCTTAGTGCTTTACGCAACACGCCAACACGATAAAGGGGTGCTGGCCTTAGCATCTTTGGATAACCGCGTGCATCGCACTTATTCACCACGCGAGGGCGATATTCAAGAACCGGCCTGGTCGCCTTATCTTGGCTAGCTCTCCGAAAATTAAGTTATCCCAGCTGGCGTTGATACTGAGTTGCATCTTTTTTAGTTTGTCGGCGCGGTCTTGGGATGCACTCGGCCATAAAGTCGTGGCACAAATCGCTTGGGATAATCTTTCAGCTCATTCGCGCTTGCGCTTTAGTGCTTATAATCGCGTATTGTCTCATGCTGTTGCAGCTAATACCTGGCTTGATGCTGCCGTTTGGTTGGATACGTTACACAGTCGTGCCCTGAGTCAGTTGCGGCCCATGCATTACATCGATTTACCGGTTGCTTTTGATGGTAGCTCGCTAAAACAAGTTAAAGCAAATCGTATGAACGCTGTACTGGCTTACCAACAGGCGTTGATTCGGCTGAATGCCCCGCTTGCAGATGCTGTTGAACGCGCTATCGCTTTGCGTATTTTATTGCACGTGGTAGGGGACTTGCATCAGCCTATGCATGCCGTGACCTGTGTGAGCAAGCAACACCCTGAGGGTGATCGCGGCGGCAATTTAACGTTTTTAAGGAAAAACTCGGTTTCCCGTAATTTGCATCAGTACTGGGATCGTGGGGCTGGTGTTTTAAGTGGATCAGCAACGAGTGCGCACGTGCGTAAGATTGCTCGCCAAATTGAAACGCGCTACCCGTGTAACCAATTGTCTTCAGATGCTAATCCCACGCATTGGGCTCAAGAATCCCATCAAATCGCAGTCAATGAAATTTACCCGCAGCTGCAACAGTTAGTAGAACCACAGGGTATGATTAACGCCCGTCAACGCGTTCAGCAACAACTAGCCTTGGCGGGCTGCCGCTTAGCCATGATGTTAAATACGTCCGATTTTCAGCTTGCTGATAAACTTGCGCAACATTAAGCCAGTAGTGACAGAGTAGCAAACAAATGATACTACCTACAGCATCTACTAGATAATGCCAACCGAGCAAGACGCACGATGCACAAATTATTAGATTATAACCGAGTAACGGCAAAAAAATCGGCAGCCATTTTCGCGTAGCATACGCACACAACCACGCCCAAATGATATGAAAAGAAGGGAAAGCCACCATACCGCCCGCTAAGGTAGTGGGTGAGATAAAATGATGAATTTGATAAAACTTAATACCTGTTGCGTATTGTGCTTCAGTGAAATGCAGGGTATGCCATTGGCTGGCTGGCGCGGTGGTTGGAAAAAAGTAGTAGGTACTAAATCCAATTAGTGCGCTGGTGAGTAACAAAAAATAATATTCGCGAATTAATTGCTGTTGACGACATACAATAAGCCCTAACGGGATCATCACCATTTCATAGGTCAGCGAGTCATATACCCACCCCAGCAGATGATAGATGGTGCGGTGTTGCTGGGTCCATTGAATGAATGTCAGCGACAACCTGGTGGCTATCTCCCAGCGCGTCAGAGTAGTATCAATTGGGTTAAATGGGGTATATTGTGCGGCCGTGGTAGCTAGCACAACCAATGACATGCAAAGATAAAGATAATTAATTTCACAAACAATTAAGCTAATGGTTGCATTCTCACCCAATAGTAGCCGGCAGCCCATCCAAAATAAGATTAGCATCAGCTCGATCGACAGCGTATTCTCCGGAAAATATTGATTACCAGGGTAATGAGTAACCCAATGATTAAATAGTAAAGCAAAGAAACAGCAGGTTAGAATGGTAATCGCTACCCAACACAGACTAACGGATAGCGGACTAGTTTG
>DAIDLK010000150.1 GCA_027449525.1 Legionellaceae bacterium
CCTCATTTTCGTTGCTCCCTTTTTTGTTATCGCTAACTTAAAGAGTAGCCCACGTTCATGGGGGACATTTTTATTGTCGATTTAAGGGGACATTATCACTTTGGTGCGACATTTATTTTTGCAAAATGTAAGCTCCTGGGGCTGCCGGTAGGGTTGCATCCAACTCCCGTTGGGCAACGCGTTTCGACGAGCTATGATCAACTAGCCAATCATGCCACGCCAGCCACCAAGAGCCATGCTTTTTTTCGGCTGATGTTAACCATTTTTTAGGGCCTGCATAAGGCGCATTTTTCGGACTGTTTTGGATAAAATAAGAGCGTCCGGCGTGTCCTGGTTCACTGACAATCCCGGCATTATGCCCGCCACTGGTTAATATAAACGTAAAATCAGTATGCGTCATCAAGTGAATTTTGTAGACTGATTTCCAAGGGGCTACGTGGTCTTTTTCTGTGCTAACAGCAAAGATGGGTAATTCGATATCTTTGGGTGCCACAAGAGCGTCTTCAACATGAAAATGCCCTGCAGCAAATTCGTTATTTAGAAAGAGTTTTTCTAAATATTCCGTGTGCATTTTATACGGCATGCGCGTGGCATCTGCGTTCCAGGCTAACAGGTCAATCATACCGCGTTGCTTGCCGTGCATGTAATCATCCACCATTTTTGACCAAATCAGATCGTAAGAGCGCAGCATTTGAAAGGACCCGGCCATTTGTTTGGTGTCAAGATAACCTTGCTCCCACATCATATTTTTAAGAAATGCTATCTCGCTCTCAGAGATAAACAACATCAATTCACCAGCTTCAGTGAAATCACCTTGAGCCGCGAGGAGGGATAGACTTTTGACTCGTTTGTCTTTATCCCGACCCATGACTGAGGCAACTAGCATGGCCAGTGTGCCACCAAGGCAATAGCCCATTAAATGGATTTTGGTTTTGGGGATTAGGCTAGTAATGCTGTCAATTGAGGCCATCGCTCCTTGCCGATAATAATCATCAAGGCCCAGATATCGGTCAGCTCGGGTGGGATTGCGCCAGGAGATCATGAACACGGTATGTCCTTGCGCAACCAACCAGTTAACCAATGAATTATGTGGTGATAAATCGAGGATATAATACTTCATAATCCAGGCAGGAATAATTAAGACAGGTTCTTTGTAAACCGTTTTCGTTTGCGCTTCGTATTGAATTAATTCAATGAGGTGGTTACTAAAGACTACTTTACCTGGCGTGATAGCTACGGTTTTACCGGGGATGAATTGTTCGGCACCGGGCGGAGGTAGTCCAGCGGCTCGCGTGAGCAGGTGATCAATGGCGAGGCTGGTACCTTGAATTAAATTCATTCCACCTGATTGAAGGGTTGTATAAAATAACTCTGGATTCGACCAAACAAAATTAGTGGGTGATAGTGCGTCCAATAATTGGCGAGCACAAAACGAGATGGTGCGTTCAACGCGGCTGGATAATCCAGGAACGTGCCTGGTTGCGCGTTGCCACCACGCCTCCGTTTGAATAAAACTATCTGCGTAGAAACTCCAGGGCATGTGTTGCCAATTAGCATGACAAAAGCGCACATCACGGCTGCTTGTTGTCGTTTCATCGCACCGTGCTGGATTGAGTTGATTCAGTGCATCCAAAGCGGGATAGCACATGAGTTCTAGTAAGAAACCAGGCGACTGCATTAATTGTAATGTCCATGCACAATAAGCACTGCCCAACAAGGCAGGACTCATCCCGGAACTTAGCTTGGCCAGGTTGGCTTGAAATATTTTGTTAAAAAAAGAGCAAAATTGGTGTAATTCATCCGTAGCGTTTGATTGGCTCATCATCGTATCCTTGGATGATCAAAATGCCTATCTAAAAAATAGACTAGAAACAGTATTTATGCCAATAATAAGTTCTAGCACGCAGCAAGGAGGCTTCATTATGAAAAAAAAAGTTGCTGTTATCACGGGTGGTGCGGGCGGAATTGGTACGGCTATTTGTCAACGCTTGGCGGCAAATTATCATACTATTGCCTGTTACTTCCGCAATGGTCATCACGAAGAGGTGCTGCAATGGCAAGCCAGCCAAAAAGCGGCCGGTTTCGATGTGGAGATTATGTACGCAAATATTGCGGAATTCGCTGATTGTGCTGCTTTGGTGAATGTGGTGAAAGAGCAGTATGGTCGAATTGATGTGTTGGTGAACAATGCCGGCAACACGTCCGATAGTAGTTTTAAAAAAATGACCCCGCAACAATGGCAACACATTATTGATTCGAATTTGACGGGGGTGTTTAACATGACGCGCAACGTTTTGCCGTGTATGTTAGAAAACGGTTTTGGGCGCATTATCAATATTTCGTCCGTTAATGGTAGAAAAGGCCAAATTGGCCAATGCAATTACGCAGCAACGAAATCGGCCTTGTACGGATTTAGTAAGAGTTTGGCGTTGGAAGTGGCTCATAAAGGCATCACGGTGAATACGATTTCGCCCGGTTATACGAAAACCCCCATGCTGGATACTGTTAAAGAAGAGGTCTTGGCCAGTATTATCGCGGCCACCCTTTAAATGATAAAGTGATTACCGGCCAATATGGGCCTGGGTCAACCTTTAAAATGATCGTAGCGCTTGCGGCTTTGGAAGCGGGTGTCATTACGCCGGCAACGCCGGTTTGTTGCCCCGGGTTCATAACCTTAGGGGAACATGTCTTTCACTGCCACAGTTGGAAACAAGGAGGGCACGGAACACTCACCTTGGAAAATGCTATCGCCCGGTCTTGCGATGTTTATTTCTTTCATGTCGGTAAATTGCTGGGTATCGACCCTATGGCGGCAATGGCAAGGCGGTTCGGGTTAGGGGCGCTCACGGGCATTGACCTTCCCGGAGAAAAACCCGGGCTTATTCCGT
>DAIDLK010000151.1 GCA_027449525.1 Legionellaceae bacterium
CTGTTGTCGCGCCGAGATGACGTTTGGTTTATTTGATTTGACCGAGAGAAAATTGATTGAGCCGCCTGCGAATTGGGTGACGGCCTTAGGTATTGATCAATAACGCAATATATTGATTAATTGTTGATCTTTTTGTTACCTTATCGTATAATTCGATTTTTGATGAGGTGGCAATGTGATGGATATAAAAGTTGAGTTTCTACTTGCTGCACAAAACGGTCAGGTGGATAAAGTTGCAAGTTTGTCTAGTACGTATCCCTCCTTGCAGTTGCTGAAAATGTTCACTTCAGGGGAGGACGTGTTGAATAACTTTCCCAGCTTGGTGGATGTTGTTCGACAAGGACACAGTGAATTGCTCGAATTTTTATTGGAAAAGGGAGCAAATGTTCGTTACATCTGTCCCAGAAACAATCTAAATGCATTAATGGAAGCCTGTCTGGACGGTAACTTCGCTATGGTTGACCTCTTGTTGCACCACCATGCCCCAATTGATTACGTCACCTTATTCTCCAAAAAATCAGCTCTTAATTCAGCCGCTCAAGGAGGGCATGTTGCGATCATTGAATTATTAATTGCTCGCGGGGCAACATTACCAGCTCCTCAAGAAGATGTTGAAGAAAATGACAGGCGTCTAGCTGAACATCCGGCTATTGTGGCTGCTCGTCATGGACAATTAGCCGTTGTTGACTGGTTTTTAATGCGTCCGGAATTTGGCGTTAGACTTGACACAGTTTTTATCGATAACAAATATTACCGCGATGATGTTGAGAGCAATATTGATTGTACCTTACTGATGGAAGCAGCCAGAAACGGCCATAAACAGCTAATCAATTATTTAGTGCTCGAGCACAGAGCCAACATCAATCAGCAAAATCAAGAGGGTGATTGTGCGTTAAGTCTATCGTGTAAAACCGAGCATACGCAAGTAGTACAATTATTATTACAGCTTGGTGCTCAAATAGACTTACCAGCAGTATTTTATCGTCAAGACGAGGATTCAAAAGTCAATCCACAATGTGTTAATTTATTGTTAGAGGCCGACGCTGACTTGCAATGCCTTGAAGCGGTAGAGCACACGCTTCAGCACCGTAACGCTGATTTGGCTGAGCTATTTTTAGCGAACGGGGTTGAATTCCCGGCAATACGACCTTCGGTTGTTTCGCAATTTAATTCTCTATTTTTGTATCGGGATGGTATTGAAGAAGAGGACGAATCCTTGATCCTTGCGCCGAGGCTTGCCTAAAACGTTGTTTGCCTAAGCTATTTCCAGTAGACTCAAATGGTTTTTTAGATTGGGTGTATGTTCAGTATGGCTAAATTACCGGTGATTGTGGGCATAGGCGGAATGAACGCGGCGGGCCGAACATCAGGCTTTCACAATTATAAGCGCATGGTGTGTGATGTATTATCGCCAGAGGAGATGGTGAGTACATGGCGCGATCTGGCGGCCAGGATGCATTTGTCCGACAATCAAGCGCCTTCACCTGAATTAATTAACCAGATTAAACAAGGCACGTTAGTACGACGCATCGAAACGTTTGATCCAGAACAGGTGCTACACCACCGACGTGCAGTATTAGAAGTTGATGCTACTCAGCGGCCAGCAGCTTTGAAAATAAAAAAATCCAAGCTCTCAGCGGTAGATGAGCACGAATTACCATTGTTCGATCAATCGGTGGTCGAGGTTTTATTGCCTGAAGACGCTAAACTCGCGGTCAGTAGTGCTGGCGGTATTCCAACGGGGATTGATCTGAACGCTATGTACAACGCCCACCATCATCCGCGGGGGTTAAAATTAACGATCTATGGAATCTCTGATGCGCTTAATTCATTAGGTATTGAGTGGACTGATCTGTTGACCCATATTTCACCAACTGAGGTATCAGTCTACGCCGGTAGTGCGCTCTCGCAAGTGGATGAGTGTTCGCTAGCGGGTCTAGTTGGTCAACCGTTGAAAGGGTATCGAATCAATTCAAAAATGATGCCGTTTTCTTTAGCCGAGATGCCAGCTGATTTTGTGAACAGTTATGTGCTGAACAGTGTTGGTGCAACTGGTCATAATATGGGTGCTTGCGCCACTTTTTTATACAATTTAAAACTTGGTTTAAACGATATTCAAAGCGGACGGGCAAAAGTAGCGTTCGTTGGCTGCGCTGAAGCACCAATTGTACCTGAAATTATTGAAGGATTTCGTGTGATGGGCGCGCTAGCTACTGACGAAGCATTGTGCGCGCTGGATGGTACCAGTGTGGTCGATAATCGGCGCGCCTGCCGTCCTTTTTCAACGAATGTGGGTTTTACCTTGGCGGAATCAGTGCAATTTTGTATCCTGATGGATGACACGCTGGCTTTGGAATTGGGTTTAACCATTTATGGTGCGGTTGCCGACGTGTTCGTGCACGCGGATGGCAATAAAAAATCGATTGCTGGTCCTGGTGTGGGTAATTACCTAACGGTAGCTAAAGCGGTTGCATTGGCGCGGAGTTTATTGGGTGATGAGGGCTTACAGCATACCTTTGTTCAGGCTCATGGTACTGGTACCCCACAAAACCGCACCACAGAAAGTCATATTTTAAATGAAGTGGCCAAAACATTCGCAATTAACCAATGGCCAGTGACAGCGATTAAATCGTACGTAGGGCATTCTGTGAGTGTGGCGGCGGGTGATCAACTAATCGCTTCGTTAGGGGTTTGGCAATACGGTTGGATTCCCGGGATTAAAACCATCGATCACATTGCCGATGATGTGCATCAATCGCAGTTAAATATTTTACAAGATCACCTATTTGTTGGGGTGCATGGGCAAAATATGCGTGCAGTGGTGATTAATTCCAAAGGATTCGGTGGCAACAATGCTACGGCGTTAGTGCTATCGCCTCAGCA
>DAIDLK010000152.1 GCA_027449525.1 Legionellaceae bacterium
TGAGAATCATCAAGCCCGTTATGATCGTTATTTATCAATTGTGGCTGAAAAAACGGTACGATTGGAATCTACGAATCCAAGGGAAGACCTATCGATCGAAGACGCCAAACAATTATTAAAAAAAGCGAAGCAAAGTTTAGCGGAAGTTAATCAAACCTTACAACATCTGCAAGCCAAGCAGCAGGAATTACGGCAAGAGCAACAGACCGTTCAATCGCGTCTTATTGTATTAAAATGCCTCCGTAAGGAGGCGCAGCGTAAAGCAGATGCCGAGGCCATTCCGTCGGGTCCGGAGCAAGAGTTACGTAGTATTTCAGAAAAATTAACGCAACTCGCGCAGGATTTGGAGAAAACGCAAGAGCTCAGTGAGCAACTCAACAAATTACGCTCAGGGCGTGAACTGTATATGGGTGAGTACACTAAAACTATCAATAAGTTAGAAAGTCTAATTAAAAATGATGAAGATAATATACGTGAAATTAACAACAGTATCCAAACACGCGGATTTTTCGGGCGCTTAGTTGATGCATTAGTGCGCTTCATAAGTGGTCAATCCGCCCTGGAGCGAGCTTTAGATACCGTTGAGCAACGGCGGGGGAACCGCGAGAGACAGCGCCAAGAGAATCAATCGATATGTCAGGCCTACGATGACAAATTAAATAACCTAGCGAGTGCTTTGGAGTCTAGCCCTAGTAATGACGTAATAATGCAGCAAATTAACCAGCTCAAACTTCAGCAGGCTCATTTTCAACGGTGGCCAGAACGCCGTGATGCCCTGTTAACACGCCTGCAGGCACAAAAGGATCATGCGGTTATTCGTCATGCCTTAGTTAATTTTTTAGCGACGCCCAATGTAAAAAATTTAGCGGATCTTACCCATTGTTTGCAGGACGACAATCAACAGGCATGGCTTCTAAATCGCGAGTTGAAGCAGTGTGTGCAAGAGGCTAGTGTATTGTACCCTGCGTTACAGTTACCGTGCCCTGCCATCCAATTGACGACTGACTCCGGTAAAGCATTTAATCAGGTATTAGCGGATGTTTATGCTGATAAGGCACAACAGGCGGCGGTTGTTAAAGATGAACTACGGTCTGTCCAAAAGCGTTTGCAGCAAATCATTTTAGAGCGTGAGCAGTTGAACTTAAGCAAGCAACACATGGAGCAAGAGGAACCGGCTGTAATGGCTGATATAAAAGCAATACAACATAACTTGCATGTTTTACTGAAAGCGCATCAATACCTTCTATGGGCTGAGCGTACCCAAACGGTTATTGAAATGGAACCTGAGCCGGAAGAGCGACGAGCCATTCATGAGGTGGTGCAGGCATTAAGGAAAAAAATAGTCGCTATTAAGCGGAGTTTACCAGACCTTGTTGTGACTCGGTTTGAAAATCAGTTACAGCTGAAGCGTAAGAACAGTCAATTTTTAGGCGAATTATACGACGAGGATTTGCTGGCGGAGCCTGAATTAAGAACAGCGGTTCTGGAATTACTAATGAATTTTAAGGATAGCCAACACCCCGTCCCAGAACAGGTGAACCAGGCATCCTTGGCGCATTTTATTGACAGTTTGCTACCCCAAAAGAAAAATGTCTTCGTGCATGAATTGGCTAAATTACGCGTCGCCCGTGTTGAGCAGATTCGCAGCGAGGTGATGCAAGCCTTCCAACAAGCGCTCACAACGTTTAGTCGTTATGAGACAATTGATGGTGAAATTCAAGCCATCTTGGAACAAAAGGGAGACGACAAGAGTTTGGCTGCGCATCAGCGTTTGGGCTTGCAATTAGATGCCGCATTAGATAAAAAAGATGATCATGCCATTCAAGCCGCTTTTGTTGAGTTTAGGCAAGCTATTGATTCGTTTACTAACCCGCAAGTCTGGAAGGAAGTTTCCTCGTCGATTGATGAATGCTGTGATTTATTTAAGCAACAACTCACTTGGCAAGCCGATAGACCATTAACTGGCGCAAACATAAAAGCTTGGCTCAACTTGAATCATTCTCTGGAGCAATTGGATGAGCAAGCAAGCGCGTTGCGCCAGCAGCAGACGGAACTGGAGACTACGCTAGCTAAACTAAAACAAATAAACCAAGAATTTTCTGTAACACCCGCCGCACAATTGCACGCGGTGACGCAGCATTTAATTAATCAGTGTCATGCTCTAAAAACTAGTGCCATTCAGCAGGCTTTGATTCTTTATTTGGAGCGTCCGGACCAGAAACAACTGTCCAATCTGCAAAAGGCAATTCAATCGAACAGAGCCGATGCAAAGACAATGGCGTTATTGCAGCAAGCAGGGGCTCTATTTGCACCCATACAACCACTCATTACATCATCTATTGAGGGAAAAAAATCGCCAGGGTGGATGGATCGATTTAAAAAGAAAATTGATGAGAACAAAGAAAATCAGACTCCCAACTTGTTTCGTCCGGGGTAACTGTCCACACAACCTATGCCTAGCGCTAAGTTTTGATAAAGATTGACGATACTAATGAGTTGCTCGAGCTTGTATTGATTCACTAGGAGTTTGATTTTATCCAGTTTGATTTGCTCGTGCAATAAATCAGCGTAGCTAATGATGCCTTGCTCATAGAGTTGTTGATTCAAAAGGTAAGTGCGTTTGATAAAAGCAGCCGCATCCTGAGCTTGTTTCAAACGCTCACGGTAATACGCTTCGGCCGATAAATTAGTATTGACATCGCGTAAAACAACACGCAGTGTATCGAGGTAACGATAATAAGACGCTTTATTCAGGGCATGTGCCTGATCCAATTGACCGAATAGCGACAAGTTTATGAGAGGGCTACCCGCTAAACTTTGATTAAAGTAGATCGATGGCCCAAAGGTATTACCGTTATCC
>DAIDLK010000153.1 GCA_027449525.1 Legionellaceae bacterium
CAGGGTGAGGATCAGCACCACCAGGGGGCCGTCGACCGCCGCCGCATCGGCGCGGGCCGGGTAACCGGCGGCCGCCACCGCGACGCGCAGCGCCTGCTGCAACTCGGCCATGCGGCGCCGCCGCTGCGGCACCGACAGGCCGCGGGCGTCGAAGGAGGGGATGCGCCGACCGCCGACCTCGATGTAGGCGGTGCCCCGGGCGTCGCGCCGCCGGTAATCGACGGCGACCGTGCTGAGGGCCTGCTTGGCCAGGTCGCAGGAACTGGTGAAGGGCTCCCCCTTGTCGGGGCGCAGCGGGAACGAGCAGCTGCGCGAATCGGCCACCAACCACACCGGGTGGCTGCGCATGGCCTGCGCCAGCGCCGGGTTGGCGGCCTCGGTCAGGGCATGGAACATGGGGAAGTAGCCGACCACGGCGAGCACTCAATGCGCTTATCCAACAAGATTTTCGAGTGCACGTAAGCTTAGTCCCACTGGCGGATGGATTGTTCTTAGTACAACCAGTTTCCTAAGCTGACCGACTTATGGAGGAGTAAATGAGCACCAGCATTCGACCCGAACAAGGCATGCATTATATTAATGGCGCGTGGGTTGCTGGGACCGGGAAACCCTTCACATCCTTAAACCCCGCTACACAAGCATGCCTTTGGCAAGGACAGATAGCGACCAGCTCTGATGTGGCCAGCGCTTGCCACGCGGCACAGGCAGCTTTACCGGTTTGGTCAGCACTAAGTTTGGCACAGCGCATCAAATATTGTGAGGCATTCGCGGAACAGATCCAACGTCAGCTCCACGACTTAACGGCGCTCATTGCGCAAGAATCCGGAAAACCACTCTGGGAAGCAAAAACTGAAGCTCAAGCGGTGGTGGCTAAAATAGCGCTAGCTATTCAAGCCTATCACGAGCGTACCCCTGAACAACGACTACAAACCAGTGCTGGTATTACGCAAGCCATTCGCTATAAACCTCAGGGTGTTATGGCAATTATTGGTCCGTTCAATTTTCCAGCGCATTTAGCCAACGCGCACATAGTACCTGCGCTACTGGCCGGCAACACCATCGTTTACAAACCCAGCGAACTGACCCCCGCCGTGGCGCAGTTTATTACCCAAGCCTGGCATACCATCGGCTTACCCAACGGTGTATTAAACTGTCTTCAAGGCGATGCCAGTAGCGCGCAACACTTAATTAACCAGGATATTCAGGCCGTAGCTTTTACTGGAAGTTACAAAACCGGTCTTGCGATTCATCAACAACTTGCCAATCGACCGGAAGTGTTGCTTGCCATGGAAATGGGTGGTAACAATCCATTTGTGGTCGATGAAATAAGTAATATAACAGCCGGAGTTTATCAACTACTGTTATCGAGCTTTATTACGGCAGGACAACGCTGCACTTGCGCCCGGCGCGCGTTTATTCCAGATAATGCGTTGGGTGATGATTTCTTAACAAAACTCGTACAGGCCACCGCACAATTACGGATCGGCAACCCCGAAGAAACGCCTGAACCTTTTTTGGGTCCGGTCATCAGCCCGGCGCATGCGACGATGCACCTTAAAGCGCAACAGGATTTAATTGATCACGGTGGGGTGAGTGTATTGCCCATGCAATTGATTCAACCCGACAGCGGCTTTCTATCCCCCGGCATCATGGATGTTACAAGCATTGCCGCACCGGCTGATCATGAAATTTTTGCACCGTTCGTACAAATCACGCGCTACCACACTTTTTCTGACGCTATTGCCATGGCCAATCAAAGCCAATACGGTTTGTCCAGTGCTTTATTGAGTGATAACGCCAGTCACTACCAAGAATTTTATCAACACATCAAAGCAGGAATCGTGTACTGGAACTTAGCTACTACTGGTACTTCGTTATTACTGCCCTTCGGTGGTGTAGGCCACAGCGGCAATCACCGACCTAGTGGTTATTATGCTGCTGATTATTGTGCTTACCCGGTTGCGGGCCAGGAAAGTGAGCACCTCACTTTACCAGATACTATGCTACCGGGTATCATATTATGATGATTTAATAAATAGATTTTGGTTATTTTATGCAACTAACCGACTACGAACAAATGACGGTTTTAATTACCCCTCTGGATTTGCCCTTCTCAGCCAGTCAATTACACGGGATGTTGTGCGCCTATTTGGTTACCGGCGCAACGGATGCAGCCGATAGTTTTTTAACCGCTTTATCAATCAATTCCCAACGCAGCGATGAGACTCGCGCAGCTTCTTTGGCGTTATTTAATTTATTTGCTCTTACGCAGAACGTGCTATCGGAGCTTGGTTTTGATTTTCAATTAGTATTGCCGAACCAAGATCAGCCCCTAGCCAAACGAGCACAAGCGTTTAGTGAATGGTGTGAGGGCTTCACCCAAGCATTGTCGGCGTGCAACGTTCGACCCAAGCAATTGAAGAATCCTGAATCGCGTGAGGCACTGGAACACCTTGCTGAGTTTGCTGAGCTCGATTGTGAAATGTTAGAAGTTAATGAAGACGATGAGCAAGCTCTGATGGAAGTTAGCGAGTACACGCGCATTGCCGTGTTGCATTTACACAGCGAATTAACAAAACAACCCTTAAAAAACAAACCAACTTCAGCTGCGCATTAACATAATGCAGATAACGCTAGAAAACTACAGAGCTTGGTACTATAGTATCTACGATTCAATGAGGTAACAAAGGTGAAGGATGACTAAGAAGTCCGTGTTAAGCAATCGTTTACGTCTACAATCGATTGTAAGAGGTTCAATCGGTAATTTGATTGAATGGTATGACTGGTATGTTTATGCTGCTTTTTCGATTTATTTCGCGCACGCTTTTTTTCCTAGCGGTGATTTAACCGCG
>DAIDLK010000154.1 GCA_027449525.1 Legionellaceae bacterium
CGGCGCCAGCGAAATTGCCACGCCTATTATCGCCATGACAATTACCTTGGCAGCAGTCTATGCGCCGATTGGCTTTATGAATGGTCTAACCGGCGCCCTATTTAAAGAATTTGCCTTCACGTTAGCCAGTGCGGTTTTAATCTCAGGGGTGATTGCACTAACGTTATCGCCCATGATGTGCTCTAAAATATTAACATCAGATTTAAAAAAATCTAAGCTGCAGGAATGGATTGACAACGTATTTCATCACCTCAAAACCAATTACCAAGCAGTACTGCATAACTTATTAACATCCCGCTCTATCATCCTTGTGTTTGCGGCCGTCGTGCTACTTGCTTTACCTTATCTTTATGCCAACACCGCCAAAGAAACGGCACCGGAAGAAGATCAAGGGTTCTTTTTTGTTGTGGGAACCGTGCCACAAGTAGCGACGCTTTCCTACGTGGAAACATTCACCAAACCGTTTGAGCACATTTACCAACAACTCCCAGAAACTGAACATTATTTTACCATTAATAGCAGTAGTCCAGTCTCTGGTTTAGTGCTAAAACCCTGGCAAAAACGCAACACCTCCCAGTTAGCACTAAAAAAACCATTACAAAATGCACTAGATAAAGTAACCGGCCTGAAAGCCTTTGCAATTATCCCTCCCCCATTACCCGGCGGTGGTGGCGGTACACCGGTGCAATTTGTGATTAAAACCACCAACGATTTTCGTAGCTTATTGGATGTATCCAATCAATTACTAACCAAAGCAAAACGCAGTGGTCTGTTTATTTATTCAGACAATAGCTTGAAATTCAATCAACCCGAAATAGAGCTACAGATTAATCGCGCCAAAGCCTCGGATCTCGGCTTAGACATGCGAGCGATTGGCAGTAGTCTTAGTGCCGCTTTATCAGGCAATTACATTAATTTCTTTAACCTTAGCGGCCGCAGCTACCAAGTGATACCTCAATTGCAACGCCGTTTTCGTTTAGTTCCCGAGCAGCTTAGCGACCTCTATCTGCGTGCGACGAATGGCACCATGGTGCCACTGTCCACCATTGCTACAGCCGTACAACGCATTCAACCAAACGCGATTAGCCACTTTCAACAGCTTAATTCCGCTACCATTCAAGCGGTGATGATGCCGGGTAATACGCTGGGACAAGGTTTAGATTTTTTAAAACAACAAGCTGAATTGGTTTTACCCAAAGGCTTTACCTACGATTTCGGCGGCCAATCCAGGCAATTCATGCAAGAAGGAACTGCACTGATTTTGGCCTTTTTCTTTTCGGTGATTATTATTTTCTTAGTGTTGGCAGCACAATACGAGAGTTTCCGCGATCCGCTTATCATTCTAATTAGCGTACCCATGTCAATCTGCGGCGCACTCATCCCGCTGAATTTAGGTTTTTCGAGTATCAACATCTACACTCAAATTGGCTTGATTACTTTAATTGGCTTAATCAGTAAACACGGCATTTTAATTGTTGATTTTGCTAATCAATTGCAGCGCGAAAAAAAGCTAGATAAATTTGCCGCCGTAGAAGAGGCTGCCGCCATTCGACTACGTCCTATTCTGATGACGACTGCCGCCATGGTATTTGGCGTATTACCCTTACTGATTGCTTCAGGCGCCGGAGCGGTGAGTCGCTTTGATATTGGCTTAGTGATTGCGTCAGGCTTAGCCATTGGCACTTGCTTTACACTGTTCGTCGTGCCGACGATGTACACCTATTTAGCCTCTGATCATCGGAATGATTGTTAATTACGAGGAAGTGCGGTAGCAAGAATGATGGCTGCTTTTAGATAGTTAAGCATTGGTCTTATATTCCAAATAGCGCGTTGTTTGTCACGACAACAATTCCTGATTGAGCGTCGCAATTCTGATCCCAAATGCAACTAGCAGCGCACCCATGGCTTTTACAATGTAATATTGGATACGACTTAAATAATTTTTAACTGAACTATGTGTCAGTAAGTAAGACAAAGCAGAAAACCACGTCATATGGATTGCCGCAATTTCGATCCCGTATCCCATCTCTATGAGTAATGGGTTATTGGGCTTGATGACTAAGGTAAAAAAAGCTAACAGAAACATAATCGCTTTTGGGTTTAGTAAATTACACAACAGGCCTTCATAAAACATCTGCGATGCAGTCACTTGGCGCTTTAAGTGCTGAACATGAATCGTGTGAGTATCCCGTTTGGCCAGTAATCCCTTAATGCCGAGGTAAATTAAATAAGCCGCCCCGGCATATTTGATTAGTTTAAATAGTAGTAACGATTGGGAAATAATAATGGCTAAGCCTAAGGTGCAGTAACTGGCGTGAATGAGCAGACTTACCGATACACCAAGTGCCGTAAAAAGTCCGGCCTTTCTTGAGTACATTAGTGAATTTTTAGTGACCACTGCGAAATCAGGGCCTGGCGAAATAGCGGCCAACGTAATTAATAAGCTGATTGAAATAAACTCTTGCATAACGGCTTTCATCGAATTGTTTTCGCCGTACTATAGCATATTTTTAATCGTCAGAGGCCTAACCAAATTGAAGAATTCTTGAATCTTGTGTATGTGGCACCTTGGCGAAATCGTGTTAAACTGGTAACCCCTAAATATAGTAACCCAACGGGAGTCAGCCATGGTGCTTATGAGCGAAATTATCCCACGTCTTCGCATGTTTACCGGTCCCAATGGTTAACAATAAATTTAAAAAACAAAATTTCATGACCATTTATCTTGGTATTCCCGAAGCGCTGAGTCAAAACCCGCAAGTAGAAATCATAAACCTACAATCCCAGTCATGAGCACAGCGCTCCTCACAACAAGCCTCGAGCTAGGGCTCATCTACGG
>DAIDLK010000155.1 GCA_027449525.1 Legionellaceae bacterium
CAGTCTGAATATGCACAACTCGCTGCTGTCCGTTTGCTCGCACAAGCATCCCTTGCCCAGTATTATTTTGAGTTGCGTACGGTCGATGCTGATCAATATTACCTCGATTCGCTGGCTAAAAATTATGGTATGTTGTATGAAATTAATCAAAAAGCGTATCGGTTGGGGTATCGACCTGATTTTGATGCGGTGAGTGCGGAAAATCAGTGGGAAATTGCCAAATCACTTGCCGATGAGAATCATATTCTGCGGGATAAGTATGCTCACGGTATTGCGGTTTTAATTGGTAAACCACCGGCAGATCTCCATTTGCCAGTTCGACCATTGAATAAAGAGCCACCGCCTATACCGGTTGCTATTCCATCGGTGTTATTGGAACGCCGGCCTGATATTGCGGTTGCGGAGCGTAAAATGGCGGCGGCCAATGCACTGATTGGGGTAGCAATTGCACCTTATTTCCCCGTGTTATATATTTTTGCGAATGTTGGCTTTGTAACCAGTAGTTTTCCTGCGTTTTTATCCAGTAAAGCATTTGATTTTGCGGTAGGGCCATCGCTAGTTGAATGGCTGTATGATGCAGGATTTCGTGAAGCCAATGTTCAGGCGGCTCGAAAAAAATACCTCTCATTGGTGCAGTCCTATCGTCAAACGGTATTGTCCGCATTTCGTGACGTAGAAGATCATATGGCGACATTAAAGTATTTGGGCAACGCGGCGGGCCGCATTAAACGCGCACAAAAAGATGCTGAATTAAATTATAAATTTTACCAGCAAGGTTATCAGTCAGGAACACAATCCTACGCCGATTTATTGTTAGCGTTTAACACAGCACTTCGTGCTGAAAAAGATACCGCGGATATTAATGGGTTACGCATGTCAGCGGCCGCAGGGCTTATCAAATCATTGGGAGGTGGATGGTCAGTAACCGAGGTCCCTAAATTAAGAGATCCGATTGTTCATCCTATAGGAGAGTAAGGGCGTTTAATCACGTAAACCAATATTTTTTTTCACTAACACACAAGTGATGAGCGTAAGCACTATGACTGAGCCAATAATAATCGCCATCGCAAAGTGCATGTTGTTTGCGCCTTCGCCAATCATGGCATAGCGCAGCGCGTTCACCATGTAAAAAATAGGATTAAAAGTGGTCAGGTGTTGCCAAAACGCTGGCAGCATGGTGCTTGTGTAAAACACACCGCCTAAATACGTGAGGGGAGTTAGAATAAACGTAGGCACAAAGGCAATGCCATCAAACGTTTTAGCAAACATACCGTTGATAAAACCGGCTAAAGAGAATAGCGCGGAGACTAAGACAATAACCAAAAAAATTAGGGGGATGTTCGCGGTATCGATAGGGGCAAAAAAGTACGCAACCAGTAATAACATGACACCGATGATGGAACCCCGAAACATTCCACCGAGGGTATATCCTAAAATTAGAACACTCCAGTGCATGGGACTCACTAGCATTTCTTCGATACTTTTTTGAAAGCGCACGCTAAAGAGTGAGCTTGATACATTCGAGTAGGCGTTATTAATGACTGCCATCATGATTAAGCCGGGAGCAATGAACGAATTAAAGTTGTGACCGGCAATTAACCCCACGCGATGTCCAATGACGTCACCAAAAATTAAGAAGTATAGCACTGAGGTCATTATTGAGGGTAAAAAAACTTGGCTCGGAATACGAAACATGCGGACTAATTCACGTCGGGTTAAGGTGTATAGCGCAACGCATTGCAGTTTAAGGTTCATGGTGGATGAGATCCATAAAAAGTTCTTCTAAACGATTGGTTTTATTACGCAAACTAGAAACCTGTATGCCTTGAGTGTTCAACGCAGAGAAAACTTCATTGAGGGAGTGTGAGTTGTTAACGCGTAGCTCGAGTGTGTGCGCATCCAGGAGCGTCGTCGACCATTTGCTGATTACTGGCGGTGAATCGAGTGCGTCAACCACATTGAATACATAGGTCTGATGTTTTAATGTCGATAATAGGGCCTGCATCGCACTGTGTTGAATAATCTGGCCATGATGAATAATAGCGATGTGCTTACAAAGTTGCTCTGCTTCTTCTAAGTAATGGGTCGTGAGAATAATGCTAGTGCCTTCAGCATTAATTTTGCTAAGAAAAGCCCACATGTCGCGTCGAATTTCAACATCAACCCCTGCCGTTGGCTCATCTAAAATTAATACACTAGGCTCGTGCACTAAAGCACGTGCAATCATGAGTCGTCGCTTCATGCCACCGGAGAGGTGACGTACGATGGTATGACGTTTGCTCGATAAATTTAGCTGCTTCAATAGCGAGTTGCTTCTAATCTGCGCGCGAGAACGGGGAACGCCATAGTAACCCGCTTGATTTAATAAAGTTTGTTCGCATGTTTCAAAAATATTTAAATTAACTTCTTGCGGTACTAGACCCAAACAACGTTTTGCTTGGGTGGTTTGCGCATCAATATCATAACCGTTAATAGCAATTCGTCCCGATGTTTTGGATAGCAGCGTCGCCATTAAACCAATCGTGGTGGATTTACCAGCCCCGTTGGCACCCAGCAGGGCAAAAAAATCACCCTGCTGTACGGTCAAATTAATGCCTTTCAGTGCCTCGACCCCATTGGAATAGATTTTTTTGAGGTCGACAATTTCGATTGCATGCGGCATAATCGCTAATTAATCAGATTTTTTGCTGGTTAATTTTTCTTTAATGCGAGCTGCACGACCGGTTAAGTTGCGTAAATAATACAGCTTAGCGCGCCGTACATCACCGCGACGCTTAACGGTGATGCTGTCCACGATAGGAC
>DAIDLK010000156.1 GCA_027449525.1 Legionellaceae bacterium
CACACTGATAGCAATTTTAGGGTTTTCAATGGGTGCAAAACCGATAAAGAGAGAATGATCGCGCAAATGATTGGCAGTACTATCATGATCATATTTTTCATTTTGCTTTAAGCCAAAAACTTGTGCTGTTCCCGTTTTTCCTGCAACAGTGTAAGCTGTTTTTCGTCCAAAGCGAAAACCGGTGCCTTCATTGTTTGTTATTACCGCCTGCATCGCTTCAATGACCCACGTCCAGTATTCGTCTCGTTTCAGATGAATTGGGTATTCCTCAAGCGTTTCATAGTGGAGTGTATTACCTTGATCATCTTCTGTGTAAGCAAGTAAATGCGGTTTGAAGCGTCGCCCGTGCTGACTCATTGAGGCCGTTGCATTGGCTAGTTGTAAGGGTGAAGCTAACATAAAGCCTTGACCAATGGAGGTAATTAATGTATCGCCGGGATACCAAGGTAGTCCTTTTGCTTGCTGTTTCCATCGTGGATTAGGGACAAGACCTGGTGCTTCTTCAGGTAAATCAACCCGGCTTAATCGTCCAAAGCCAAATTGTACCAGCATATCTTCAATGGTATTGATGCCAATCTTATTCCCCAATTGATAAAAATAGGTATCGCACGATACGGTAATGGCACGTTTTAAGTTGACCATGCCGTGTCCACCACGTTTCCAATCACGATAAACGTGCTGTACTCTCGGTAAACTGTACCAGCCTGGATCGTAAATAGTGTACTCGGGGGTGATGGCTCCTACGTTCAAGCCCGCTAAACTGATGAATGGTTTTATAGGAGAAGCAGGGGGGTAGACCCCTGCTATTGCGCGATTATAAAGCGGCTTATTCGGTGAGTGCGTTAATTGTTGATAATCCGAGGAGCTAATGCCTTTCACAAACGTATTGGGGTCGTAGCTAGGCGAGCTGGCCATTGCTAGAATATCCCCGTGTTGGGTACCCATGACCACCACAGCACCAGCTTTATCAGCTAAAGCTGCGTGAGCAATTTTTTGTAAACGAGCATCGAGGGTTAGGGTTAATTGCTTACCTGAAGTCGGTGGCTCTTTATTCATGACACGTAATGTTCTGCCGCTAACATCCGTTTCTACTTGCTGGTAGCCAACTTGGCCGTGTAATACACTTTCGTAAAATCGCTCCAAGCCGCTTTTACCGATAAAATGGGTCGTACGGTATTCGCTAGCATTGAGCTGCTTTAATTCATCTAGATTAATACGTCCCACATAACCCAGCACGTGTGCGGTGATTTCGCCTAATGGATAATAGCGCATTAATTCAGCTTTAATAGTTACCCCAGGAAATTGGTATTGATGGCTAGCGAAAATAGCGACCTCGTCTTCCGTTAATTTTAGCTTTAATGGGATAGGAGCGTAGGCTCGATTTTGTTTTCGCAAACGGTAAAAATTATGGATATCGTCCGACGAAACAGATGGTAGTAATGCTTGAATCCGCATTAAGAGTTCGGGCAAATGTTTAATTCGCTCGGGAGTCACTTCGAGCACGTAAACAGGAATATTGTCAGCCAACACGATACCGTTTTTATCAAAAATAAGCCCACGAGGTGGAGCTAGAGGAATAATGCTCATTTGATTTTTAAGCGATAACGTGGCGAAACGCTTGTACTGATAAAATTGCAAGTAGCCCAAGCGCAATACTAACAATAGCGCGCAAGTAATTAATACGGCAAACAGTATGCTTAACCTGAATTGATGTCGCATTGCTTCAGTTTGATCGTAAACTATTGGTTGTTTGAAGCGGATGAGCATTTAATTGGGCTTGAATTGATTGTCTCAGCAACAGGCAGTTTAGCGTAAAATATTATTTATGATAAGGATGATGATGTAAAATAGACAGTGAACGATAAAGCGTTTCAAGTAATACAATTCGAGCTAACGTATGCGGCAGGGTCAGTAGGGATAGAGACCAGCGCTCATTGCATTGTGCAACTAATTCAGTAGCTAAGCCTTCAGGCCCACCAATTAAACAACACAAGTGGGAAGTGATGTGTTGAAGCTGCGCTAATTTATCGGCTAATTGTTCACTGCTAAACTGTTGACCGGAACGGTCGAGCGCAATGAGATAGGTAGATGATGGAATGGCAGCGCGTGTTAACTGCATTTCTTTTTCTAGTACCCGCGTAAGATCAGACGATTTTCCACGTTTGCGTAAGGGAATTTCGATGACTTGGACAACAACGTTGTCACTTAACCGCTTAATAAATTCTTGGCTCGCGCGACAGACCCAATCAGGCATTTTATCGCCTAGCGCAATTAGAGTGAGTTTAAGCATTGGCTGATTGCCACAACCCTTCTAAGTTATAAAAATCGCGTGCTGAGGGGAGCATGATATTGACAATAAAATCAGAAAAATCAATGAGTGCCCACTCGCCTTCACTAACACCCTGCTGGCCAGAGGCAATCATTTCATGAGCACGCATTTCGTTAATAACATGGTCAGCCAGCGAGCGTAGGTGACGAATGGAACGAGCACTGCAGATAACCATGGTATCGGTAAAACTTGTTCGATGACGAACATCTAGTACGAGAATATCTTCTGCGTGATTACTATCCAGCGATTCGACTAATGCATTTAATTTGAGTTGATGGTTTTGCATAAAAGCAATGTGTATCCAATTAAAACTTAAAGACAGCAAATTATAGCACATTAGACGTATTTGAGCAATTAAAGGAGACGGTATTGTCAAACCAATTTAAAAATGTCCCCTGGTTTTCCCATTTAGAAATGTCCTCTTGATTTAAAGTTTAAATCTACTCT
>DAIDLK010000157.1 GCA_027449525.1 Legionellaceae bacterium
ACCATTCTACGTGATGTGCCTTATGGTTGGTTGTGGCGCAATATGCACGCAACGGGTGCCAGTGCGTTGTTTCTAGTGCTGTACCTGCATTTATTTCGTGGTCTTTGGTACGGCTCTTATCAAAAACCCCGTGAGTTAGTATGGATAGTAGGGGTGGGTTTATTTTACCTCTTCGCCCTCGAGGCGTGCCTGGGTTACTTATTACCCTGGGGGCAATTGTCGTATTGGGGAGCACAAGTCTTAACCGCTTTTGTTGGCGTGCTGCCGTTTGTTGGCGATGCGTTGGTTGAATGGGTTCGTGGTGATTACGTGGTGTCTGGCGTAACTTTGCAGCGCTTTTTTGCCTTGCATGTGATTGTCATGCCGCTTTTATTCATTAGTGCGGTGTGGTTACACTTGGTAGCGCTGCGTCAAGTGGGTGGCAGCAATCCGAGCGGCATTGACTGCCCAGCGGCGGATAAAATACCCTTTCATCCGTATTATACCGTGAAGGATGCCACAGCGGGCCTGCTTTTTTTAACCATTTTTTTTAGTGTGGTATTTTTTTGGCCTGAGGGTGGTGGTTATTTGCTTGATCCATTAAATGCCGAGCCAGCCAATCCATTCGTAACGCCGGCTGAAATCAAACCGCTGTGGTATTTAGCTCCTTTTTTTGCCATGTTGCGGTCTGTACCGAACAAAAGTCTGGGTGTTTTGGTCATGCTGTTAGCTTTGTTGATCTTAGTGGCGCTACCATGGCTGGATCGCAGCCCAGTGCGAACCATGCCAGCGAAAGGAAACTATTCAAAAGGGGCGTTGGGTTTAGCGGTGTGCGGTTTCGTGTTGCTTGGATACCTCGGCACGCACGCGTTGACGCCACAGCGTTTGTGGTGCGCACGCGTTTGCACCGTGTGCTACTTTACTTGGGCTTCGTTAATGCCTTGGTATACTCGCTATGAAAAGCCAACGCGATGAGATGGTTACTAGGGTTAGGCTTGCTGTTGAGTGGTATAACGGTGCTGTGCTGGAGTTTTCCAATTGAGAGCGACCCTGCTATTGTTCGCGGTGCTGAGGCTTATAAGAATTGGTGTGCCGGCTGCCATGCTTTGCAGTACGTACGTGCACCTTTTGCTGTCATGCAGCAAGTGAGCATGCCAGCAGAAGAAGCGGTGCAGTGGTTTGGTAAAATGCCTCCTGATTTGAGTTTAATTGCAACGATTCGAGGCAAACAATGGCTTACGGGGTATTTATTGGGATTTTATCCGGATGCCTCGCGGCCCTACGGCAGTAATAATCGGCTCATACCAGGCGTCATGATGCCTGATCCGTTTACTACCCTGCCGGCTCCTCCCCACGCCCTGGTGGCTGATTTAGTAGCGTTTCTTGATTACGTGGCAGTGCCTAATCGGTTGGAAAGTAGGCACATCGGACGAATTGTCGTCCTGTTTTTATTCATTTTTTGGTTAGTGATGATGGCATTACAGCGATTACTGTGGAAAAAAATTGTTCGGCACTTTTAGTGAAGAATATGTTACACTAGACAACATTCTTCGTAGGTGTTTAGGGTAGGGGAGACCAATGGCGATTATTGCAAAACGGACGATTATGTCGCTGTATTCAGACAGTGATGATGTGCACAGCCACCAAGTAAGAATTGTTCTGGCTGAAAAAGGTGTGAATGTTGAAATCATTCTCAATAAAAAAACAGCAGCCTCCGAAGCCTTGTTAGCCATTAATCCCTACGGCACTATTCCAACTCTGGTTGATCGAGAGTTGGTGTTATACGAAGCACGCATTATTATGGAATACCTTGATGAACGGTTCCCGCACCCTCCGTTGTTGCCAGTTTATCCGGTGGCACGTGCTGAAACCCGTAAAATGATGCATCGTATTGAACAAGACTGGTATGCTTTGTTGTACAAAATTCAAGCGCAAGACGATGTTGAAGCAGCGCGTGAATTATTGTTAGGTAGTTTGCAAGGGCTTGAACCTGTGTTTTCTGATAAAAATTATTTTTTAAGCGATGATTTTTCGTTACTGGACTGCACGTTGGCCCCATTACTCTGGCGTTTGCCGCAATTAGGCATCGAGATTACAAATGCGCCAGGGTTACACGCTTACATGCAACGTTTGTTTCGGCGTGAATCGTTTCAAGCTAGTTTAACGGAAGCCGAGAGACAGCTAAGGGCGGCCTAATTATGAGCATGACCTCTAATAAACCCTACCTGATTCGTGCCATGTACGACTGGATTGTTGATAATAACCTAACACCTTATATTTTGGTGAATGCTGATTTCCCTGGGGTCGAGGTGCCGCAAGACTATGTGAACGCCGGTCGCATTATATTAAATATTTCGCCAAAGTCGTGTCGTGGACTTCATTTAGACAATGATCGCATCTTATTCACTACGCGCTTTTCTGGTCAAACCATGCAGCTATTTCTGCATCCCCATGCAGTACTTGCTATCTATGCGAAAGAAAATGGCCGTGGCATGGAATTTGGTGAAGAATACAACGAACCGCCGCCACCACCGGCTGTTGATATTCATGCTGGTTCAACCGCTCGTTCACGCGGCAAGCCGGTATTGAAACTGGTTGAATAGATGCTGGAGTTACCTATTCCTACTGGTCTGATGCTTGACGATGAACAGCATACGCAGTTCATTGGAACACGGTTAGCCACTGCAATCAACCTTCCACTTAGTTTATCGTTTCGTGGTG
>DAIDLK010000158.1:0-229 GCA_027449525.1 Legionellaceae bacterium
GACCAGCCAATATACCAATGACCCCTTGATGCCAAGTTTCATCCATTAGACACAAAGCAGCTGGGCTAGTATCCAATTTCAAGGCGTTTAATGCGGCAAATGCCTGTGTGCTCATGTCTGCCTCAATTTGCCGCCGCGCCTGATTGAGCTCGTCTAACTGCAGCGCAAAAAAACGTGCCTCGTCAATATTTTCCGCTAATAAGCAGCGAATGCCTAACGACATGTCGTC
>DAIDLK010000158.1:239-2694 GCA_027449525.1 Legionellaceae bacterium
CGCGCAAATACCGGCTGCTTACCAGCGATTTCAAGTAAAGCCACGATACCAGGACGGCACAGACCTTGCCGAATACGCGCTAACCCCTGACTGACTAAAATGCGGTTGTTATGATCCAACCCCACCACATCGGCCACAGTACCCAATGCCACTAAATCCAACCAGTGCGCCATATTCGGCTCAACCAGCCCGGTTGTTTCAAACCAGCGCTGCTCTCGTAAATAGTGCCTCAGCGCGAGCAATACATAAAAAATAACCCCCACGCCAGCGATTGATTTGCTAGGAAATTGATCACCGAATTGGTTCGGATTGACAATAGCCAACGCATTAGGCAAACGGTCTGACGCAAGATGATGATCCGTTACAATCACATCAATACCTGCTTGATTAGCCGCATCTACCCCCTCAAAACTGCTAATGCCATTATCCACGGTTATAATTAAGTGCGGCGAATAGTTTTTTGCCAAACTCACAATGCCAGGCGTTAATCCATAACCAAACTCAAACCGATTGGGCACCAAAAAATCAACGTGTAATGCACCCAATGCACGCAGCAAGGATACGGCTAATGCCGTAGAGGTAGCGCCATCGGCATCAAAATCACCAATGATGAGTAGGCGTTGTTGCGCTCGTAACGCCTGATGCAGGCGCAAAACAGCTGGTTCTATTCCAGACAAAGCTTGAAACGGTAATAGCTTAGCCAATCGCCTATCTAGTTGGTCGGCGTGGGTTATCCCGCGTGCCGCAAAAATTTGCTGTAACCTAACTGGCAAGTGCATCAAACTAGGCGCAATCTGCGGAATGTCTCGTTGCTTAATGAACATCGTCACGACTCATGATTATGGTATAATCAGTTTACCTGAACAAGATTGATTTTTCTCGAGTCCTATGCACATTCATCTTGAAAAAAACGCGCGACATGCTGTGCAATCTTACGGCGAACAAAGCGTTGTGATTCATCAAGTCACTTACCAGCACTCGCTGATCGTGAATGCTGATACAGTTATTTCCCCTTGGTTAGATGACTTTACCGCTGCATCACTAGAGCCACTATTGGCTCTTAATCCCGAGGTGATTATTATTGGTCACACTCAGGTTAATTTCCAACTACCCATCGCTGTGCGCACGCATTTATTGCAACACAAAATAGGCATCGAATGCATGCAACTAGGCGCCGCCTGTCGTACTTTTAACATTTTGCTCAGTGAGAATCGTGCCGTTGTATTAGGCTTAATCCTCCATTCTGGCACACATCCATAAATATTTAACATCGGCCCAATGCGGTAGAGAGACAAGCTGTACGGCAAGCAAGACAAATAATAAACAAATAGAACAATAGAATAGCGTCAAATAACCTGCCATCCATTCGCAACACCGTAACTGCCAATTGTTATCAAACCCTGTGGACTGATTGCCGCGATTTTTCCACCGTTGTTGCGGTAAGCGAAATAAAATAGTGATCTTAGTGAGTGTGGTCATCAATTGATTCAAATAGAGTAAAAAAGGAAAACTCATATCAATGCGCCGTGCGTGTTTAAATAATATACATGAAATTCCGAGGCGTGAGAAGGCAATCCACAATATTGCCGTCAAAAGATATGCAAAATGCTTGCTCAAAGCCAAACTAATGATGGTCATATGACCAATCAACATGGTCCAAATGGTCAACCGCTGATCAAGCAAACACCACCAAATAAAAATACCAACCCGTCGCGGACCTAGCGCAATTGCGCGTGCACCGTTACGTAGCGTATTGCCACTCCAGCGGCGCAAGTTTTCTTTCATGCGGTCAACAGCACTGCCTCGAATGACTTCTATGGTAACCGTCTTGGCGTCAGGAATATAAAACATATCAGCTGATTGCTTCAGTAAATAATACCAGGTACTTTTATCATCCCCTGAAAGAAAACGATATTCTCCCCATAACCAGTGCGTGAGATGATCATTTTCGATAATTTCAACAAAGCCTGGCTCGCACAGGTGTTTGCCTCGAAACATCGACATGCGTCCTGTTAGGGTTAAAATTTTCTTTGATAACGCGTACGATTGCATCGTAAAATCACGCTGTGCAAAACGAAGTTCTAACCATTTCTTTAACCAAAGTGGTCCTTGCAGAACCTCTGCCGCTTCATGGGTAGTCAAGGCCTGCATGTTGGGGTACAGCTGAAAAAAAGGTAGACAAAGCCGTAAACAACCTGGCTTAAAATACGTATCGCCATCCATAAAAATAACGTGATCATCCCTTCTCAGCCCTTGTCGCAACATGGCTCTTAACGTTTCACCAATCGCATACCGTTTGCCAGGCAGTTTTTGACGCACCATAACCACCTGAAAACCGATCGGCAGGACCTGTTGTGCAAAAAACTCGGCAATCGTTTTGTAAGCATCCCTTAAAATAAGACCATTTAAAAGTAGAGTTTCTCCGTCATAATAATGAGCCAAAGGAGAAATGTAA
>DAIDLK010000159.1 GCA_027449525.1 Legionellaceae bacterium
AACGACGTGACAAATGCGGTAGAATCACCGTGGCGATAGCCACACCAAATACGCCTAGGGGAAAATCAGTTAACCTGTCCGTGTAAAATAACCAGGTAACGCTCCCCACCTGTAGAAAAGAAGCAAATACGGTGTCAATCAATAAATTGATTTGCGCAATGGAAACGCCAAACAAAGCCGGTACCATCAAGTGCAACACGCGCTGCACACCCTCATCATGAAAGCCTAACAGCGGTTTGACGAATAAACCGTGTCGCAACAAAAAAGGAATTTGAAAGATCAATTGCACACCGCCTGCGAATAAAATTCCCCAAGCCAAGGCAACCACCGGCACCGTAAAATAGCTGCTAAATTGAACGGCGGCAATGATCATACTAATATTTAACAAAACTGGAGTAATTGCGGGTACCGCAAAATACCCATACGTGTTCAATACCGCACCAGCCATCGCGGTCAAGGAAATTAACATTAGGTAGGGAAACGTGATGCGCAACATACCGGTTGCCAGTACCATTCGACTGCTGTCGTCTCCAAAACCTGGCGCGAACAGCCAGACAATCATTGGCGCAGCAAGCACACCTACTAACGTGACCACCATGAGCACACTGCCTAAACTTCCGGCTACCCGCCCAATAAACAAGCGAACCTCCTTGTCTTGGCGATGTTTTTGATAGTCAGCTAACACGGGTACAAACGCTTGCGAAAAAGCTCCTTCCGCAAAAAGACGCCGCATAAAGTTAGGAATTTTAAACGCGATAATGAACGCATCCATCCCGGCTTGTGCCCCAAAAAATTGGGCCAATACCATATCGCGCGCAAAACCCATAAGGCGAGAAATGAAAGTCATTAATGATACTAACGAGGTAGAGCGCAACAAGCTTTGACGCTTAGCCAGCATGGATTATCCTTGAACTGCTTTGGTTCATTGTTACAATCAAATGCTGGCATTTTCAATGATTTCTTTGGCTATTGCAAACTCCCTTGAGCCTCTATAAACTGAGTTATCCGGACCAGGAGCGAATTGTGTTTACCCTGCAGTTGGATACTAAGCAACAACAAACCGCTCATATTGTGTTGATTACTTTTTGGAGTCAATTTTCCTCCTACGCGTTGAACAGTATTTTTATATTGTTCCTGACCCGACCGTTTTCTCAACATGGCTTGCAATACGACCAAGCCACCGCCTACGCGTTTATTGGCGTCAGCTTTGCAAATCGATACTTAATGACCCTGCTCGGCGGATACCTGGCCGATGATATCCTCGGCTTAAGACGTAGCATTTTAGTGGGTAGTTTTTTACTGGCTGGCGCCTATTTTCTAGTGATGTTGTCAGGCTTTAGCCTCCCCACTCAGGGAAATTTTTACTTTTTACTTGCTTATGCCCTGGTGCCGGGAGCCGAGTCACTGCTGATTGGTACCACGAGCGGTATGGTAACGCGCATTTATCACGCCAAAGTCACTCAGGCAAAAAGCGCGATGACTTACTACTACCTAGCCATTAATATGGGCGCACTATTGGCCGCGTGTATTGCGCCACAATTACTCGATAGCCGTTACGGTCCGTTATCCGTCCTTGCGCTTAGTTTTGTAGGCAAAGCGATTGCCGCGGTCAATTTTGCTCACCATTATTCTCTTTACAACAACGTTGCTTCCAATCCAGACCGCGCGCGATTTAATCTTAAAAACGCATGTCAAATCAGCGTTTATTTGTTAGCCACGACTGGTTTTACTTTCTTCGCCTATACCCATCTTCGTGCAGCTGGAGTGATCATCTCACTAGGCTGCTTTATGGGTATTTTGTGGTTCTTCTTCACCACATTACGCTTACCTCGCAGCACGCGTTTCAAACAGCTGGTTGGATTACTATTAATTCTTGAAGCAATTGTATTTTTTATTATTTATAATCAAATGAACAGCACACTGGTGCTACTCGCGCAGCTGAATTCTGATGCGATGTTATTGGGTTGGAGCATTTCTCCTGCGCAATACCAAATGTTAAATCCGTTAGTCATTATTATTTTTGGCCTGCAATTACCATGGATTTATCATCGCTACCCGCGCTTTTCCATCCCCTATCAATTCGCCTGTGGCACGCTATTGGCGAGCCTCGCGGTACTTATCCTCGCCCTTGGCACGGTGTTTGCACAGCAAGGCCTCGTTAGCGGTAATTTGATTGCATTGACCTATGTTCTAATCAGCTTTGCCGAACTTCTGGTGAGTGCCATTGGCTTAAGTATGATTGGTCTTTATTGTGATAACCATCACTTAGCTTTCGCCATGGGAACTTGGTATCTCGGTTGCTCGTTATCAAATACCATTTCCGCTCACATTGCACATTGGGCGGCAATCCCCGTCAGCATGATATCCAGCGTAGAACGTCTCCCTATTTACCAACACTATTACACCAGTTTAGGCATCGTAGCAGGTTCACTCGGGCTGGGTATGTTATTTGTTGCGCACCGATTACGTATTAGTTTTGCGCGGCATGGTTATAACGATGCCTAAGGCACGGTTAATCAGTGCTGGCGGCCTTGCTTGCGAAATGCTTGATACGGTAGACTTGTTTGAAAGGACCATACACTCTGGATGAAGGACGATTAAAATTAACCAAGATAATGAATTTCAACGCGTTGTTTATGACTGGAACAATACCCTGCATGATTATCCCTGCG
>DAIDLK010000160.1 GCA_027449525.1 Legionellaceae bacterium
GACAAAATTAATTTAATGGAGTAGTACAGAGCAAATAATTTCTGAACGAGTGATTACGTTTGGCTTGATTGAATGCCATGGCGGTTTTTCAACATGTTCTGCAAAAGCCGCCGATCAAATTCCGAGAGTGTTTGTCGTCTTGCTCGTTCAATGAGTGTTTCTATGGTTTTATTTTCAGCTTGTTGAACTAAAAAAAGCAACGTATCGAATAGTTGTTGACGCAATTCGGCCAGAGGTACTTGATGATCCCAGGCGGCGAGTTGATTGAGCGCATTAAACACTGCGTGTTCTCGAAATTGTTCTAATAACGAGGCGGTATTAATCTTTGGGGTGGAGGCAATTCGCTGCATTAACTGCTGAATGACCTGTAAATTTTTACTGTTAAAACGGGTTGCCGGGATATCGGCAGCCATTGTGGCATAATGCTCTGGATGTTGTAATAGCAAGGCAATGGCTAAGCGCGTGGGCGTCCGTTTAATGCGTTGATGTTCAATAGTTTGTTGAGGCAGAGGTTCTTTGCTAGTGAGTAGTTGCTCCAAGCGTTGCCATTCTAAATGCGTGCGTTTGGCTAATTCGTCCAGTAACAATTGACGGTAGGGTCCTTGTGGTAATTTATCTAAGTACGGTTTTGCTTTGTGAATTAATTGGTTTTTACCGGCCAGTGTTTGTATCGGCACATCCTCTAAAAGGGTGTTAAAAAAGAAGTCGTTTAGTGTGCAGGCTTGAGCAAGCTCTTTTTCAAAGTGTCCCGGGCCAAATTGACGAATAAAACTGTCGGGGTCGTGTGCTTCCGGTAAAAACATAAAGGCAGCATCTAATTCAAGATGAAGTGATGGCAGCGAGTTTTCTAAAGCACGCCAAGCCGCTTTGCGACCGGCCGCATCGCCATCAAAGCAAAAGACAATGCGCGTGGTATGTTTTGCAAGGAGTTGGATATGATAGGTACTGGCGGTGGTACCTAACGTGGCCACAGCATATGAAATGCCCATCTGCGCTAGTGCGATGACATCCAAGTAGCCCTCAACCACAACAATTTGGCTGGGTTTAGCGTGCTGTGTCAACACTTGGTGCAGGCCATACAGCTCACGATTTTTTTGAAAGATCACTGTTTCGGGTGAATTTAAATATTTTGGTTTTTGTTGGTCATCCAGTGCTCGACCCCCAAAGCCAATCAGCCGGCCATTTCGGTCGTGAATAGGAAACATTAAACGATTACGGTAGCGATCGTAAGTGCCTCCCAAATCTTTTTTTATGAGCATCCCGGTCGTGACCAGCTCCGCTTGATACCCTTTTAGCGGACTGTTGTCTAAGGTATTCCAGCCAGGTGGCGCAAAGCCCAATTGATAGCGTTGCACAACCTCACCGTGCACGCCCCGACGCTGCAAATAGTCTTGCGCTGCAAGCCCCGCACTTGTCAGTAGTTGCTGGTACAATTGTGCGACCCGTGCTAATAGTTGGTAGAGGTTTAGGGTATTTTGATAGGGCGTGCTATTTCTTTCGCGTGGCACTTGCTGGCCCGTGCGAGCGGCTAGGGTTTCAATGGCATCAGAAAAATTTTGGTTCAGATACTGCATGGCGAAACTAATGGCATTGCCACTCGCACCACAGCCAAAACAATGGTAAAACTGCTTTTTAGCAATGACATGAAATGAAGGACTTTTCTCTTGGTGAAACGGACAGCAGGCAATGAAACTATTCCCTTGTTTTTTAAGGGGGACATAACCATCAATAAAGGCTACAATATCGGTTTGAACGAGCAATTCATCGATAAAAGCGCGTGGGATGAGTCCCACGACTTACCCCAAGACTTGGTTGAGTTTCGCTTTAACGAGCGCACTGACTCGACTCATATCAGCGCGACCTTCAATGTGTGGCTTCAGTTCGGCGATTAACTTGCCCATATCCCGAAGGTGCGTTACCACTGTGTGAGTAAATGCGGCTTCAATCAGCGCTTCGAGTTCTGCTTCGCTAAGCGGAGCGGGCAAATAATCCTGGATAACGCTTAATTCGTAATTTTCTTGTTCAATTAGGTCGTCACGTTGTGCCGCTGCATAGTGACTGATGGATTCATGGCGTTGTTTGGAAAGCTTGGTGAGCAAAGATAACATGCGTGAATCGTCAACAACAATCCGCTCATCCACTTCAATTTGCTTGACTGCGGCAGCAATTAAGCGCAGGGTATCTAGCTTACGCTTATCGCGAGCACGCATGGCATCTTTAATGTCTTGAGTGAGTTTATCTTTGAGAGTGGTCATAGCCGATTATTTGCGACGACGCTTGGTTTTAACTCGGCCAGATACATCGCGTGAAATTTTCTTTAAATGACGCTTAACAGCAGCGGCTTGCTTGCGTTTACGTTCTGCCGTGGGCTTCTCATAAAATTCACGACGTCGTAGCTCAGTCAACAGGCCTGCTTTTTCACAGGAGCGTTTAAAACGACGTAATGCATATTCTGGGTTTTCGCCTTCTTTGACACGGATTGTCGGCATTCAGTAAGTCCTCTCGTTCAATAGTAATTTTTTCTACAAGAGATTAATTGTAATAGCAGGTGATTCATCCGTCAAGCGCATTACGCGCATGTGCTCTGTACTACTCCATTAAATTAATTTTGTCTTTTGATTCCAGATTGATTAGACTTTAGATTT
>DAIDLK010000161.1 GCA_027449525.1 Legionellaceae bacterium
GTTTCCCTCCGTTGATTCTCTAGCACGCGCCAGCGAAGATGAAGTGTTAGCTCGTTGGTCTGGCTTAGGTTATTACAGTCGGGCGCGTCATTTACATCAGACTGCACGCTTAATTAACGACCGTTTTTCCGGACAACTTCCACCGGACCTTACCCTACTTACAAGCTTACCAGGAATTGGCCGCTCGACCGCGGCTGCGATTTGCTCACTGGCGTACGAGCAACCAACCGCCATTTTAGAAGGCAATGTCAAGCGCATTATGGCCCGCTACTTTCTCGTTCCAGGTCTTGAGCAACAAGCGGTCACGCAAAAAAAGTTGTGGCAATGTGCCGAACACTGCATGCCGACGACACGTTGTGCTGAATACACGCAAGCGATTATGGATTTAGGCGCGTTGATCTGTACTGCTCACAATCCGCAATGCAATCGTTGTCCCGTGCAAACAACCTGTCAAGCCTACCAACAAGCACAGGTACACGTTTATCCGCAAAAAAAAATCAAAAAAAAATTACCGGAACATCATCAGCAGTTCTTCTTACTGTACACCTCAGAACAAAAAATTTACTTAGAAAAGCGTCCTCCTTCAGGTATTTGGGGTGGACTATGGTGCTTACCAACCCAGCTGGATCATGACCGCACATGGAGCCCAACTCAAACATGGGGTATCACCCAAATGACACACTCCTTCAGTCATTTCAAACTTCATATTGATGCTCAGGCATGTGAGATGAGTGTCCCGAATGCATTGGCACATCAACACCATGCGGCAGGACAATGGCTTGCACGGCAGGAACTATTGGCTTATGGGTTAGCCAAGCCGGTAAAAACCATTATTGAACTTTTTTTTCAGCGTTACGACCAGCACGCCGCAGCGCCTCAATCGCATCCGGCTGACCCGCCTTAGCAGCCCGCTTAATCCATTCTAAGGCTTTCGTTCGATTCTCAACCACACCCTGGCCGTAATAATACATATAGCCCACCGCATATTGCGCATCCGGTTGGCCACGCTCTGCCGCTGGTTTTAACCGAATGAACGCATGGCGATAATCCTGTACTTCAAAACTACGAATGCCTTCTTGCAAATTTAAATAATTGATGGCGCTACAACTTGACAGGCAACTACTCAAGGCAACAATTAACCACCGTAAAAGAATCCTCATTTATTCTTCACCTAAGGGTTTGGCCGGGGGATCAAAGCGTAAGCCTTTTTCTGGTAAACTTAAACGCTCCATTCGGCCCTGCCTAACAATAAAAATTTCATCACGCTCCACTTGCTTTAACCGAGCACCTTCCACTAAGGTATCACCTACATGAAACACCCGCTCTTGCTTATTAGGCAATTGTAATATCACTTCACAATCGGCTTGATTGGGCGTGTAGAAAATACCCACTAATGTCACATTGAGTGGGGACAGAACGACTGACGTAGCATCCAGCACTAAGCTATCACCAAATAAAGGCAAAATAGCCGCTTGCGCCGATGTAGCCATAGGTGCTTTGAAAACTGGCTTAACGTGCTTAGCGAATAAGAGCGCCTGGGTCCGATTAAACAATAGCACGCTGCTGACTCCCCACATCAGCTCGGTGGATATCAATAGCAGTAAGATCGCGCAGAGCAATTTTGGAATCCAGGGGGCTTCGTCCAATAGTCGAAAAAAAGTAGGCACCGCTAACGCCTTTATCATAGAACAACACAATCTAATCTATGGATAGTAGCACAAAGGTAACTGAAGTTAAACGTAACCCTCGACGCACAACTTGCCTATTCGCCTTAGCCTACATAGAATGTACTCAATCCTTTTATTGGAGTAGGTCATGTCTTCTGCGCAAACGTGTATTGAACATTACTTTGAGTTGCGAAATACACTCTCACCCCAACTTGCCCCGGCGGAATTACTGCAAAGCTTGGAAGAAGTCATCTCACAGCTTGATCAAGGGTTGCTGCGGGTGGCAGAAAAACTACAGGGCAACTGGCACGTGCACGCTTGGCTTAAAAAAGCCATTTTATTAAGCTTTAGATGCTACCCAAGCCAATTGATTACTACAGCAGCAGGACAATTTTATGACAAATTGCCGCTTAAATTTCAAGACTATCAACCAACTGAACTGAATCAATTGGGGGTTCGGATTGTGCCGCAAGCAACCGCTCGGCGTGGTGCTTTTATTGCAAAAAATACCATTCTCATGCCCTCTTACGTGAACATTGGTGCTTACATCGATGACGGAGTGATGGTCGACACCTGGGCTACAGTTGGTTCTTGTGCTCAAATTGGCAAAAACGTGCATTTATCAGGTGGCGTGGGTATTGGTGGTGTACTAGAGCCACTGCAAAATTCGCCGACTATCATTGAAGACCATTGCTTTATTGGTGCACGCTCTGAAGTAGTTGAGGGGGTCATTGTAGAACAAGGTTCGGTACTGTCCATGGGAGTTTATCTTGGGCAAAGCACCAAAATATACAATCGCCAAACCGGTAAAATCAGTTACGGTCGTATTCCGGCGGGCTCGGTAGTCATCCCTGGCAGCTTACCTAGTGCAGACGGTAGCCACAGCTTGTATTGTGCGGTGATTGTGAAGCAAGTCGATGCCAAAACCCGTGAAAAAATTGGTATTAATGAATTACTCCGCGAGGCGAACCCATG
>DAIDLK010000162.1 GCA_027449525.1 Legionellaceae bacterium
GGGCTCCGAGCTCCCGGCAGGCCTGCAGCTCAGCTCATCGGCGAATGAAGCTCGTGAATTTATTAACCAATCCAAAACAACTGGCTGGATGTTGGCTGGCAGTTACTTTTTTAACTTAGTACAATTAAATGGCAATGCAACCTCACCCACCTCAGTTGATAGCAATTCAGGCTTAAACACAACCACGTTTAATTCGAGCAATTTAACCGTAGCTTTTGGTGGCAACAACACCTGTGATACGACCTCACAATACGTCAATTTGTGTTACTACGCCAATAAGCTTCTGGCAACGATTCAGCCCGTGGTGAATCTAATTAACGGTGAAGATTACGTTTCTGGCGGAGTCACGCCACAAATTGGTGGCAGTAATACGAAAGTGGTAACCGGGGTGGGGTCATCAACCGTGAATGGTTTTATAACTAACGGCTCAATTATTTATGTTCCACCAGAAGCCGGTACTGTTACCGGTCCAACATTTCCTATGCCGTATTTTGATCTTGGTCCGACGCCTAAATTTAAAGCACCTACTTCAGATTATACATTTAAATTCTGGATTATCCGTCTACATCTAGGTAAAGACGTTTTTAATCCTATTATGAAAGTAATTTGGGACTCGATTATTAACCCTATTCTGGTTGCTGCTTACGCTGCGGCCACTCAACTTGCCAGTGTCATGTTTTTCTATCCTCTGGAAGGCATGATGTACGTGTTCATGCAGGGGATGTGGATACTCCAGCAGCCGGGGGTTAATCCTGTGGTGGCCATCGCTGAGATGGGTACCAGTTACATCAACTATGCCATGGCGTTATCGATGTTTGTTGTCGCGCAAGGGGTGGTTGGCATTTTTGTGAATCCGGCAATCCTTGCGCTTTTCTTGTTTATGCTCCCCTTCTTTCTAACGGTCATCAGCTCGATGATAGCGATGGCCGTTGTGCAAGCGTATTACATACCGTTCTTGCCTTACATGATATTTACCTTTGGTGCGATAGCCTGGTTAGGCACTGTGGTTGAGGCGATGGTGGCGGCCCCGGTGGTGGCGTTGGGTGTGGCACACCCCGAAGGACATGATGCCCTGGGCAAAGCTGATCAAGGTTTAATGATTTTGATCAACGTCTTTTTGCGACCAACCTTAATGATTGTTGGCTACATTGCCGCAATCGCAATGAGTTATGTGAGTGTTTGGGTGCTGAATGCAAGCTTTCAAAATGTGTTGGATGCGTTACTCGGTACCGATTTAAACTATTCTGGCAGCAGCGCGCATATCGGTATTTGGGGTAATGGTATTCCATCAGGTTCTCCCTACGGTGGAACGATTAGCTCGATAACCTCTGCTTTTGAGTTAGGCGTTCCATGGGGCATTATCTTTGGTTATTTTTTTGCCAGCATTGCCTTTGCGTCCATGTACATGACCGTGGTTGAAAAGTCGTTTGGCCTCATTGCTCAATTGCCTGACACGGTATTACGTTGGATTGGTGGGCAAGCTGAGCAAACCGGACGGGAGACCATGCAGTGGTCAGAAGCCACGAAATCGCAATTAAAAGAACAATCAGAAAAAGTGATCCAAGGTGCTGCATCGGCTCAAGAGAAAGCGCTTGGTAATGCTGGAAAGTTTGGTAGCGAAGTGGTGACCAAAGGAGCAGGTGGTTTAACAGGCACTGGTCTAAGTGGTGGTGGCGGTGGCGGTGGCTCCTGAGAGGCATTACTCCTGTTCGCGGGTGCCCGCTACAATCAGTTTGTAGGTTCGCTCGCTAATCACGCCTTGCTCGAACTTGACTTTGGCGTCCAGGGTCATTAATTGCCCGCGTTGGCGCACGAGTTTGCGCGTGGTGCTGGTGATTTCATTCGGATCACTGTTGAGCAACAAATCGCGCGCCTCTTCATCAAAGACCAAGTATTCGCGCAACGCGACGCGCTTGCCATCCACCGTTGGTACTAATTTTTGCCAAATGCACAGCCGAATGGTTTCTAGGATGTCGATGGTGCGTCCTAAGCGCTCAGCCCCAGCAAATGAAGTTACCAGCCGGCGCATGGTTTCTGCGACCCCTGAGGTGTGTAGGGTAGTATACACCGGGTGCCCCGTCAGAGCGGCTTCAAGTACGGCACTAATGGTTTCTGCATCACGGCACTCACCCACCATAATCAAGCGCGGTTTGCGGCGTAGCGCGTTGCGTACCCCGTCGGCAAATGAAGGCAGGTGGCGCGGAATTTCGGATTGGCTAACAATGGATGAAATAGTCTGAATTTCATCGTAAACAAATTCAATTGGCGCTTCATAGGTGAGCACTTTGCGATTGGAATCTTTGTTTTCAATCAGCTCGCGAATAATTGAGGCGAGCAAAGTGGATTTTCCTGAACCAGTGGCACCAGTAATGAACACCACGCCTTCTTGCGGGGCAATCGCTTCTAAGATATTCGGCGGTAAATTCATGCTGTCGAGTTTGGGTGGCGTGGTGGGGATGGTCCGTAAGGTAATTTGTAAGGAATCGTGTCCTTCCACTAGGCAGCCGGTGGCATTCACCCGATAGCGGTAGCGCACGCCGCGATTTGGACGAAACTCATAATGCGTGTCAATGTCTTTACCGCTGAGGAGTTGTGTGG
>DAIDLK010000163.1 GCA_027449525.1 Legionellaceae bacterium
TATCGTTTTGTGTTTGCTGATGGCAGTGTTTTTAATTATGGTGGAAGTGTTGCTGATACGTTAGAGGAAATTGAGCGATTTAATCCAAAGGATAAAGCGGGGTATTTAAAATTAGTTGCTCAATCGAAAAAAATCTTTGCAGTTGGCTTTGAGCAACTAGCCGATCAGCCGTTTGATCAATTACGCCGGATGTTAGCGAGTATACCTGATTTATTGCGTCTAAAGTCCTATCGAACGGTTTGGCAGTTTGTTTCGCGCTATTTAAAAGACGCGCGTCTGCGGCAGGCTTTTTCTATTCAACCGCTGCTGGTTGGTGGTAATCCGTTTGATACCACCTGTATTTACAGCTTAATTCATTACCTTGAGCGAGAGTGGGGCGTGAGCTTCCCTATGGGGGGTACTGGTGCGCTCATTTCAGCTTTGCGGCGTTTGTGTGATGAGGAAGGCATTCAGTTATTATTGAATACCACTGTGCAAGAGATCGTCATTCGAGCAAACAAGGCACGCGGCGTCTTGCTGACGGACGGACGGTTTATCCCCGCTGAGCTGATTGTATCAAACGCGGATACTCCGTATTGCTATAAGTACATGATAGCAAAACAACATCAGCGGATGAGTGCGCGCTTAAAAACCCGTTATGCGAAATTTTCGATGGGTTTATTTGTTTTATACTTTGGGAGCACGCGCACCTATCCTGAAGTGGCTCATCATACCATTTGCCTAGGTAAGCGCTATCAATCGTTGTTAAAGGATATTTTTGATCATAAGAAGTTGACCGATGATTTTTCCATGTATGTGCATCGACCTACGGCGACCGACCCAAGTTTTGCGCCAGAGGGATGCGATTCATTTTATGTGTTGGTTCCAGTACCTAATCTACAAGGTACTATAGACTGGCGGCAAGAGGGTCCTTTGCTGCAACAGGCAATTATTAGAGCGTTAAGTCAAACCATTTTACCAGCAATTGAGCAGCACATTGTCGCCGATTTCTTTAAAACGCCAGAGGATTTCGCTACGGATTATTTAAGTTTACACGGCGCTGGTTTTTCTATTGCACCGTTATTCACTCAATCCGCTTGGTTTCGTTACCATAATCGGGCGGAGGGAACTGAAGGTTTGTACCATGTTGGGGCAGGAACGCATCCCGGGGCAGGTGTGCCAGGGGTACTTAGCTCGGCAAAATTAGTTGACAGCCTGATTCCTCCGGCCCATCGCACCTTAAGAGAGGAGCTAATGGGATGACTGATCCCGATACGGAACAAGAGCAAAATGCATTGCGTTATCACAGTAAAACATTTTATTTAGCTAGCCTTTTTTTAGGTAAGCATACAGCACGTCAAGTGTCGCGACTCTATGCTTTTTGCCGTGCTGTCGATGATTTAGCGGATAAAGAAACTGATAAAGCCAAGGCCCTTTCAACCTTGCAGCAATGGCACGCAGAAATTCAATCGCGTTCATCGTCGATTCCTTGCGTGCGTGATATCCTTCACTTAGCGCAAGAAAAACAATTGAATCTTCGTGACATTGCTTTCTTAATTGAGGGAGTACTATCTGATCTAAACGGTGTTCACCTCGCCGATGAAGCGGAACTGACGCGCTATTGTTTTTTGGTTGCGGGTACGGTGGGGCTATTAATGTCTCAATTACTGGAGTGCACAGAACCTGTGGCAAAAAAATTTGCTATCGACCTTGGTATTGCCATGCAACTGACCAATATCTTGCGCGATGTAGCCGAGGATGCAGCAGCAGGGCGACAATATATCCCGCAAGCGTGGTTACCAGGAGGATTCGATTACTTACAAGCCGCGGCAGAGTCCTCTGCGTTAATCAAGCCTGCGTTAAACAAGTTATTTTGGTTGGCGGAGCAATATTATCAGAGTGGTTTTGCAGGATTGCGTTATTTGCCGCTTCGGCATCAATTTTGTGTCGGGTTAGCTGCTAAGCTCTATCAAGAAATTGGCCGAAAAGCAAAACGTAAGCAGTTTAACGTGTGGAACCAACGTATCGTGGTGACGAATTCGCGTAAATTATGTTTGATTGGAGTGACGGCGGTTCAGTTGGTACATAGCTTGTGTTCCCGCAAAAAAACCATTGGCCATAACGACACCCTGCACCATGCGTTGTCTGCTTGGATCAATGGTTTATGAGCCGTGTTGCCTCGGTTGATTTAGCTATTTTGGGCGGAGGGTGCGCTGGATTATCGTTAGCTAAATACTTAAGCAACCACCAAAGCTGGATGAAAAAAACCCTCGTCATTGAGGCAAGAGCAGTCTATCAGCACGACCGCAGCTGGTGTTTTTGGACACCAGTAGAGCAGTGGCTTTGCCAGGAGTTAGCGCCCTTGATTACCCACAAATGGCCGAGTTGGCAGTTCTCAGGTCAGCAATTTAGTGCTGTACATGTGGCAGAGGGCCGTGAATATTGTTACATACCGAGTGACCGCTTTTATCAACGCGCGGTGACTTGCCTTCGCGACCATTCATCCATTCAACTGGCCAACGGGCTTGAGATTGTATCCGTAACGGCTGAGGGAACCGGCTACTTGATTCAACTGGCTGACGAT
>DAIDLK010000164.1 GCA_027449525.1 Legionellaceae bacterium
TGCGTAACGCTTTAACCGTTTGGCGGGCAATGATGTGAGAGCCAAGCGCCGCTTGAATAGCTACATCAAACATCTGTCTTGGAATTAATTCACGCATGGTATCAACCAGCTGTTTTGCGCGTGATTGTGCAGTGCTTCGGTGCACAATCACGGCCAAGGCATCCACGCGTTCGCTATTAATTAACACATCCATTTTTACTAAATCGGCTTCTTGAAAGCGAATGAAACTGTAGTCCAATGAGCCGTAACCTCGGCTTACCGATTTTAAGCGGTCGAAGAAATCAGATACCACCTCGCTCATGGGTAAGTCATAAGTAATCGATACCTGGCGGCCACTGTACGTCATGTTGATTTGCACCCCACGTCGCTCGACACACAACGTAATAATGGAGCCCAAGTAGGTTTGAGGTACTAAAATATTAGCGCGAACAATGGGTTCAAATAGTTGCTGAATCTGTTGCACTGGCGGTAATTTGGAAGGGTTATCGATGGTGAGCGTTTCACCTTTCGTGGTGATTATCTGATAAATAACGGTAGGTGCGGTTGAGATGAGTTCTAGGTCATATTCTCGTTCCAGGCGTTCTTGCACAATTTCCATGTGCAACATACCGAGAAAACCACAACGAAAACCGAAGCCAAGTGCTTCGGACGACTCTGGTTCATAAAATAACGAGGCATCATTGAGGCTCAATTTGGCAAGCGCTTCACGAAAATTCTCAAAATCATCGGATTGAACCGGAAACAAACCGGCATACACTTGCGGCTTGACGCGTTTAAAACCGGGTAACGCTTCGGTGCAAGGATTTTTTTCTAATGTTAAGGTATCACCGACAGGGGCACCTTGAATTTCCTTGATGCCGCACACCACATACCCGACTTCCCCTGCCTGTAAGCGCTCCGTTGGGGTGCGTTTAGGCGTAAAAATACCAATTTGACCAACTTCGTAGGCGCGTCCAGTGGATAGCACACGCATCTTATCCCCTTTGGCCAGTGAGCCGTTAAAAATACGCACTAACGATACCACGCCTAAATAACTGTCAAACCAGGAGTCGATAATTAGAGCTTGCAGCACAGCGTCTCGTTCACCTTGTGGTGGCGGAACCTGCGCTACAATGGCTTCGAGTACTTCGCGCACACCTAGCCCGCTTTTGGCGCTAACGCGCAAGGCTTCATGCGCGTCCAAGCCGATAATGTCTTCAATTTCGCCGATTACCCGCTCAGGCTCTGCTTGCGGCAAGTCGATTTTATTAAGTACTGGTAACACAAACAGCGATTGATCAATTGCTGTATAACACACAGCAACTGTTTGTGCCTCAACCCCTTGTGCGGCATCCACCACGAGCAACGCTCCTTCACAAGCGGCCAGTGAACGAGATACTTCATAACTAAAATCAACATGCCCTGGGGTGTCAATAAAATTGAGCAGGTACGTGTTGCCATCAAGTGCTTGGTAATTAAGCGAAACGCTTTGAGCTTTGATCGTGATGCCACGTTCACGTTCAATATCCATTGAATCAAGCACTTGCGCCGCCATTTCCCGTTCAGAGAGGCCGCCACAATATTGAATGAAGCGATCTGCAAGCGTCGATTTGCCATGATCAATGTGTGCAATAATAGAGAAATTACGAATCAGACGTTGTTCACTCACCGTGGGGTAGTCCATCAGCTAAATCGCTCCATTTTAGCTTAAATGTGCCCGCACAGAAAGGTATAGCTAGCTATTTTTAAACGTGAGATACTTTAGTGACGATTGGTAGCTAAGGAAAAAAGCATGTGCACAGCCTGGTTGCGGTTAATTAGCTTTTGTTGGTTTTTTATTACGACGACGGCTTTTGCGGATGATGCCTTAGTTCAAACAAAATCTGCTCAACTTTTTATTCAGGACATGGTGAAACGTCATCATTTTCAACCAGAAGAATTAGTTAATACCCTCCGTGCCGCACAAATGCAACCCCAAATTATTGCAGCGATGGATCGTCCTTATGAAAAGAAAAGCTGGGATATGTACCAGGCTTTATTTTTAACGCCTGAACGTTTACAGGCCGGGTTAGCCTTTTGGCAGTTGAACCAAGCGCCTCTCGAACAAGCTGAAAAGCAGTTTGGGGTGCCAGCACCAATCATTGTAGCTATTTTAGGCGTGGAAACACTGTACGGTAAACACCAGGGCAATTACCGCGTTTTAGACGCCTTAACCACGCTCGCTTTCTATTATCCTAAGCGCGCTTCCTTTTTTACCAAAGAGCTGCAAGAATATTTACTTCTGTGCCGCGAACATCACGTAGCACCCACCGAATACCTTGGTTCTTATGCTGGAGCAATGGGTAAGCCGCAGTTCATGCCCAGCAGCTACCGCTTTTATGCGTTGGGCAGTGAAGGCAAGCCGCATCCAAATTTAATGAAAGACGATCATGATGCCATCCTTAGTGTTGCGAATTATTTTCACAAGCACGGTTGGAGGATGCACGACTGGGTAGCAGAACCGGCTAGTCGTATTCAATCCTTGCCAAAAGGTTTTGCGGTCAATAACAAGCATGCTGATTATGAGTACCGTC
>DAIDLK010000165.1 GCA_027449525.1 Legionellaceae bacterium
AAATACTAACATCACGAAAGAACACCAGCTCAATTAGCCACCAAGGCAACCAACCAATCAAGGCTAACGCAACAAAACTTGAGGCAATTAAGAGTTTATCCGCAATAGGGTCTAGGAATAAGCCAAGCCGTGTCTGCCAATTAAATTGGCGCGCCAACCAGCCATCTAGCCCATCGGTGAAGCCAGCTAACACGAATAAATAAAACGCATCAGCATATTTTTTTTGAGCAAAGTAACATAAAAAAGGAACAATTAGCACCAAGCGCGCCAGGGTGAAACCATTCGGTAAATATTTAAAGATCATGAGAATATGAAAGCCAGCTCAATTGATGTTCCAAATCTAAACGATAATTTTAACGAAACTACCTACAACTGTCACGTGCTTTTACCACCCTCGGTGCATCACGAATAAAAAAAACTAGATTAATAGACTAAAGTTTGTTAAATTATCTCAACTTGGTTGTTGATAGGTAATTTATGTACCCGTTAATCAAGAACACCTTGATCAAGGATCTGATCGAGCGCTCACCCAACTTGTTTCGCGAGAAGGTTCTCTATCGTCTCAAGCCACATTATTTTCCATCTAATCAATCCAATAAAACCATTCTTTACCCAATTAGCCATTTACCTACGTTACCTATCGGTGATGACAAGCGCATTGTGAAATACATTGTCTCAGCGAATAAACGGCTGCTCCTAAGCCGCGCCGACCATCTGGAGCGAGGACACGAAGACATGACCAACGACGAAGTGTTAGCCGCGGGTTATCTATTTTTGCACGATGATCGAAAAATTTTGGGCATTAGCAACGAAAGTAACGTCTTTGAACAACAAGCCCCCACTAGTTTATTATGGCCGCTCACTATTTTACAAGTCAATCGAGCGCTGATTGCCGATCAATTCAGCCTGATTGACAGTAACGCACAAAGTGAGATTCAAATCTTAGCCACTGATCGCATTACCATTACACAAGCTTTAACCAAAGCCCAGCGTGCCGCTCTTCGCGAAGCCAACGCATCGCAGGTGGTGTTAAGTCGAGAAAATGGCATTGAATCACCAGCCCAAACGTTTTTTACTGGACTCACTCGCACCGAAAACACCTTTGAGCGACTGTATCAGTCCACACTACCTTTCTGAATAGAGCTAGACAGCCTACTCATCATCTGGCAGGATGACGAGCAGCGTCAGTTACCGTCATCAGGCTAAGGAGCTCGGAGTGAGTTGGGTAAAAAAACAAGTACAAGGGATTTGTTCTATTAGCGTCATGCTGATGATTTCTTATAGCACGGCGTTTGCAGGAGGATTCTCTCTCTACACCGAAGGTAGTGCCGTTGAAATCGGTAACTTTGCCGCTGGAGCAGCTGCCGAAGCGCCTGATGCCTCCATTGGCTGGTTCAATCCAGCCGGTTTAATGTTATTGCACAAAACGCAGGGAGTCCTAAGCGGTGTAGGCATATTCCCCAGCACACAAATTTCCGGAGAGAGTAGCTACAACACCACCGGGTATCCATCGTATGTGCAAGCATTCAATAACCTCCAGGGTGCAAAAAGTGATTTAGTGCCGGCATTTCATGCTGCCATGCCCCTCAACGATCGCGCGGTGTTGGGTGTTAGTCTTGTTTCACCCTTTGGTGAATCAACCAATTGGAGTGAGGCCTCACCCGTGCGCTATGCCGCGACCCAAACCAAACTCATGACCGTCAATGCTGCCCCCGAAATGGGAATGCTATTGACTGATCATCTCGCCGCCGGCGCTGGGCTCGATTTACAATGGGCACAAGTAACCTTTAACGCCGTCCTCGGGATTCCTTCCCTTTACCAGGAATTTGGCTTCCCCAACTTAGTCGACTCCAGCAGCGTCAATAAAGGCTCTTCCTTTGGTGTTGGCTTTCATGCCGGTTTACTGGCGTTTTTTAATCATGAACGCAGCCGGATTGGTGTTAATTTTCAATCCGGCGTGAGTCATAAATTTTATGGCTACAGCTCACTCACTGGAAAATTAGCCGACCCGGAGGTGGCTTCTGATCCCTTCACAGCGAACCCCAATGCACAGTATTTAGTGAATGCCCTTTCAAGTAATAACGTGCAATTTCCGAACATTGTCACCTTGAGTGCCTATCAAGCCTTGAGTTCTGAATGGGCTGTCTTGGGATCCATCATTTATTCTGGCTGGAACGTTTTTAATACCATTACCCTGAATAACGTTGCTGCTTTTTCACCTTACAGTGAGACATTACAAACCCCTCTGCCAACCACTGCCATTGAGGAATACCGTGATGCCTGGCGATTGGCGGCAGGCATTAACTATCACGTGAAAGAGCGTTGGCTGATACGGTTCGGCGGAGGATTTGACCAAACGCCTACCATTGGCGCACAGCGCGATGTGCGCTTGCCTGATGTCAACCGCTGGGCCTTATCCATTGGTTCGCATTTACAGGCCAATCAAGCACTGGGTATTGATGTCGGCTACACGTTTTTATTCGGTGCGAATAATGCTTCCCCCATCAACAAAA
>DAIDLK010000166.1 GCA_027449525.1 Legionellaceae bacterium
TTCTTCAGCACCAGTGATTAAAAAAAAATGGCACCCTCAATTACACGCCGTCGGGAATTTTACTGCCATTAATGGCGTCAATGTTACCTCTCAAGCAGCAGGTAATGTGACAGCCATTCATTTTCAATCCGGTCAAACAATAGCAGCCAACCAGCCACTGATTGATATTGACGATCGAATCGACCAAGCGCAATTAAAATTTTATCAAGCCGATTTAGCCCTACAAACCGTTAACTACCAGCGCCAACTCGACTTACTTAAAACCAATGCAACCGCTGTATCCAATGTGGATGAAGCGCACGCAAAACTGCTTGAAGCGCAAGCCAATATTGAGAAAACCACAACGCTAATTGATCAAAAACACATTAAAACACCGTTTGCGGGCCGCCTTGGTTTAAATGAAATTAACTTAGGTCAGTACATTACCCCAGGCCAAACCAGCATTGTGTCCCTGCAGGCATTGGAACCACTGTACATTGAATTATTTTTGCCCGAACAACGCCTGAGCCAAATTCACCTTGGTCAAACCATTACCGCAAGCCTTACCCCCTACCCACAATTACTCTTTGTGGGGCAGATTACCGCGATTAACTCAAAAGCGGATCCAGAAACCCACAATATCAAAATTCAAGCAACTTTCCCCAACTGCCCATTAAAAGCACTAATTGATCCCCTGCACTCCCCGCTGGTTAAAGCCACGCGCACCAACCTAGACCAAATTCGCGTCATTTGCAGTACTGAATTAAATCAGAAACATAATATCACTGATTATGCATTCATTCCCGGCATGTTTGCTGACATTGAAATAGAGCTCGAGGCGTTGCCGGATGTGCTTGTGGTCCCGGCGACCGCCATTTCGTACAGTTTATACGGCAATTCAGTCTTCATCATTGAAACGGATGCAAAAAACACTGCTACCGTAAAGCAGGTATTCGTTAGCACTGGAGAGCAACAAAATAACGAGGTGGTCATTACCAAAGGTTTGCAAGCAGGACAACAAGTTGTCAGTACTGGTGAGCTCAAATTACAAAATGGCACGCAAGTAACCATTAATAATGATATTGAATTATCTAACCATACCCCTGTGGATCAATTAAGCGAGTAAGGTATGAAATTCACGGATATTTATATTAAACGCCCCGTTTTATCAACGGTTATCAATTTATTAATTCTGCTATTTGGACTCAACTCATTATTTCAAATGCCAATTCGGCAATTTCCGCGGATGGATAACACCGTGATCACGGTCACCACCAGTTACCCTGGTGCCGATGCCGACTTAATCGCTGGCTTCATCACCACCCCACTTGAAAGCGCGGTAGCCAGTGCGGAAGGTATTGATTACATGACCTCTTCCAGCACCTTAGGCTTAAGTACGATTACACTTACCATCAAACTGGGTTTTGACCCGCAAATTGCTTTTACCGATGTGATGAGTAAAGTGCAACAAACACGCAACCAACTACCGCCCGAGGCACAACAGCCCGTCATTGTAAAAAACTCGGATACGTCGACTGATTTATTGTACATCAGTTTAGACAGCAACGACATGACACCGCAGCAAATCACCGATTTCGCCACACGCGTGGTGAAGCCGCAACTCGAAACAGTAGAAGGTGTCGCCAAAGCAGAAATTTTAGGCGCACAATTGTATGCCATGCGGGTGTTCTTAGATCCGGTAAAAATGGCCGCGCTGCATGTGACGGCGGCCGATGTTTCCAACGTGTTGGCCAATAATAATTTTTTAACAGCGGCTGGGAGGACAAAAGGCGAATACATCGCGTTTAGTATTCGTGCCAACACCAATTTAACCAATGCGGAAGAATTTAGTCATCTCATTGTGCGCAGTAACAATCATTCGATTGTACGCTTACGTGATGTTGGTCGGGTTGAACTAGGCTCGCAAAATTACGAATCATCCGTCTCGTTTGACGGGAAAAAAGCCGTTTTCATTGGTGTGTTACCAACGCCAATTGCCAATCCGCTGGCGGTCATTAGCCAAGTTCGCCAAGCCTTCACTCAGATTTTGCCACAATTTCCACCCTCTCTGCACGGTACAGTGGTGTATGATGCCACCGACTTCATTCACGCCTCCATTGAGGAAGTCATTCACACCATCCTGGAAGCGGCTTTAATTGTTATTTTAGTCATTTTCCTGTTTATCGGTTCCATTCGTTCAGTGATTATTCCGGTGGTTACGATTCCTTTATCTTTAATTGGGGTCTGCAGCCTGATGTTCTTTCTCGGTTACTCGATTAACTTACTCACACTACTCGCTTTTGTCTTAGCCATTGGCCTAGTCGTGGATGATGCCATTGTCGTGGTGGAAAACGTCCACCGGCATATTGAAAACGGCGCCACGCCGCTGCACGCCGCCCTGGCCAGCGCCCGAGAACTGGCCAGTCCCATCCTGGTCATGGCGACGACGCTGGTGGCGGTCTTTGC
>DAIDLK010000167.1 GCA_027449525.1 Legionellaceae bacterium
CATTAAACTACTACAGTGCCTCACCAGCTTATCTTGCGAGCCAAAAAATGGGAAATGGACGCATTGATCTCTACGGTAACGAAGTCGATTTGGTCACAGAAGAGCAGGCTCGCTACGCGCACAAACGCTTGCACGAACGTTACACTAATCGCAAACAAGTTAATTTGGCAGCAAACGAGCCGCCAACAAATAATTAACCGCTACTGAACTGCAAAAGCTAGCTCGCCGCAACAGGGGGTTATAGGTTACCCCGGTTAATTTAACCAATTCAAAACCAGCGCTTCTTAACCACGTCATTAATTCGCTTGGCCGAATAAATTGAGCATAATCATGAGTCTGGCGTGGTAATAACTGCAATAGGTATTCCGCCGCCACAATCGCCAACGCATACGCCTTCAAGGTGCGATTAATTGTTGATAAAAATAAATAACCTCCTGGTTTTATTCGTTGAGCGGCTTGCTCCAGCACCACCGAAGGATGCGCAACATGCTCAAGCATTTCCATACAAACAATCGCATCGAATAAAGAGACGGCCTGGTATTGCTCCAGCGGCTCTGCCGTGTACTCGATGGCTAATTGAGATAATTGAGCATGTTGCCGCGCGATGGCTAGTGCACCCGGCTCCACATCTAACCCAGTAACCCGCGCACCGGCACGGGCTAACGCCTCCGATAAGATCCCTCCACCGCAACCCACATCAAGCACCTGCAAACCGGATAACATCACGTGTTGCTGAATAAATGCTAGACGCAAGGGGTTTAAATCATGCAACGTTTTAAACGGCCCATTGGGGTTCCACCATTCGCTAGCGTAAGGTGCAAAAGTATTCATAGGATTGGCTTATAAGTAATTTGCGCCACAAACTGATTCGCGTACGCGTGCGTGGCGCCCAAATTGAATGAATCAGGGTAATTGAATTGAGCTTGTCCGAAATTAGCATACCGATACCCTATACCAAGACGAACCTGCTGTGATACGTCTGTCTCCACACCGATTGCCAGCGCGTAGCTAAAACGACAGATGGTCAAAGCATCAAAGAGTGGAGTAGCATTCAATTCACCCGTATCGGTCGTTGTCACGTTGTAGCCAATTAATTGGTTCAATGCGGCCCCTAATCCAACCGACGCATACGGATGATAAAATTCTCGATAAGTACCGATGCCTTTTGCAACACCGAGCACTTGTTGTGTTTGCAAATTGTAATTATAAGTATAGAGGGTGAAGCTATCCGGTGCAAAACCAACATTGTTTAAACCACTTTCACTGATGGAGCCAACGTAATCATACTCTACACCAAATTGGACAAAATAATCTGACCACTGGCCTACCCAAGGCAAAGAATGCTCGAGACCCAAAAAACCACCCACAAACCCAGTGTTTTTTCCGGAGCTCAAATTTTCGTAGATAAATAACTCACCGTTATTACCCATAAACGTTTGAGAATCGGCCGCATTAAGACTGGCATATCCACCAAACGCAGCCACTAAAGGACGAAACGTTTGCCTTTCAGCTGCGGTATCGCCAATCATGCCGGCAATGCCTTGACTTGAGACACACCATACGGTAACCCATGCAAGCACTAATTTTTTTGAACTCATCTCAATTATCCCTATACTTTTTTTGTTCTAAGTATACCTTCTTGCGCGTCATCAGGCACTCTCCGTAAAGAGAACTTTCGGTCATGCTGGATTTTGCATTAAAACATCGCATAGCGTTTTAGTTTGATTTGTCCATTCCTTAAATTAAGTAATAAGTACCCAACGCCACGGTACGATCAAACGGTAATTGATAGAACTCAATATTTAAGTGCGCAGAGTAATGCTTAACTAAAAAGGCAAACAACTTCTTCTGCAAAAAGAGCGAAAATACCGCGTGCCGGTGCGACGGCAGTATATTGGGGATATCAATAAAATACATCGCCGACTCCACATCAACCTCGAACGGTAATAAGCCGCGATCATTCGCTACGTATAACGCTTGGGGAATCGATACCGCATCTAAAAAACCATAATGTAACGTCAGCTCATAGATTGTGTTGCGCAAACAGCGTAATTCAAAACGTTGCGAGGATGGTACGTAAGGAATATTATCTACTGTAAAGTTCACTAATAAAATATGCTCCGGAATCATACGACTTAATTTTAAAAAATGTAAAAAACTCCCACTACTTTTATCATAAATATCCATGACAAAAATAGCCGTGGCTTGCGGTACCGGTGTTAACTCATCTTCATCCAACTGGTGCAATAAACTACCTAAATCCTCTTTTTCTAAATGATAAGTACGTTGTAAATAAGCTCGTCCGGTACTCCAGGTAAGCATTACAAAAGCGGCCAGACTAGCCACGGTAATAGGCAACCAACCTCCCGTGCTAACTTTAAATAAGTTAGCCAATAAAAACATCGAA
>DAIDLK010000168.1 GCA_027449525.1 Legionellaceae bacterium
CGGCCTTGCCGCCTTGGTGAACATTGGCACGAAACTCACCCTCTTTGGCTTGACGCTTAATAGCCGCTACCACTTTGTCGCCAATGACTAGGCAGCGAATGTCGGTACCGTGTGATTCTTGGATAAACTCCTGCACTAAAATATTCGCATGCATTTCTTTGAAAGCATTAATAATACTAACCGCGGATTGATGGCTATCAGCCAAAACCACCCCTTTTCCTTGCGTGCCTTCTAATAATTTAATGACCAGAGGGGCGCCGCCCACCATGCGAATGAGATCTTCAGTGTCATCAGGCGATTGCGCAAAACTAGTTAAAGGCATGGGAATGCCTTTGCGAGCCAAGAGTTGTAGGGCACGAAATTTATCACGCGAGCGAGAAATGGCAATTGATTCGTTTAGCGTATAGATACCCATGGTTTCGAAATGACGTAATACCGCTGTACCATAAAAGGTATTGGATGCACCGATGCGCGGAATAACCGCATCGTAATGTGGTAATGGCTCGCCGCCACGGTAGTGCACCTTCGGAGACGATGCGGCAACGTTCATGTAACACAACAGCGGATTGATTAAATGCATTTCATGCCCTTGCTCCTGACCCGCGTGCAACAAGCGTTGGTGGGAATACAGATTGGAATTGGTGGCTAAAATGGCAATTCGCATAGCGTTAGGTTCCTTTTCGATGGTGTTGAGTAAGCAAAAGGCGATAATCATCCGCTAATAAAGCCGCTTGGTGAGGGGGAGTAAAATAGGCCGCTATTTTCCCTTCGGGGTTAAATAATACTAAGGTACTACTGTGCTCAAGGCTGTTGTTTGGCAGGCTTGAATAAGCAATTCCAAGTGGTTGAGAAAAGTCAGCAATCGCCTGCGGTGTTCCTGTGGCTGCGTAAAAATTGCTGTGAAACGCCGTTACAAAACGCTTGAGTTGCACTAAATCATCGTGTTCTGGATCGAGTGAAATCATCACAACACGAGGTAAGTGCTGAGTATGGAGTCGTTCTAAGCGTTTCATGAACCGCGCTAATTCGGTCATTGTCGTGGGGCATACCGAGCTACAATGCGTAAAGCCAAAAAATACCAGCGTCCATTCTCCCTGCAAGCGTTGTTGGTTGAACGGTTTTCCATCCATACCCGTGAAATGAAAGGGTGCAACAGCACGAGGCACAGGTAGCGGCGTGCCATGAAATACTGGGGTGGCGAAAAATTGCTTTGCTAATGGGAATGCGATGATGAGTAACAGCCCACTGATGAGAGCGATCACTAATTTTTTGGCTAAAGTAAACGGCATGCCATACCTACAAGTAATGGTCAATTAATAGCAGCACAAACAGCAGCAGCAGGTAAATAATGGAAAAACGAAACGTGGCAAGAGCAACTTGTTTGTTTAAACTGAGGTATAGCTGCACTGACCAGTATAGAAAACGTGCCCCAAGCAACAGCGCGCCAACTAAATAAATCGCGCCACTCATACCGACTACCACTGGCAATAAACTGACGATGACGAGTAAAATGGTGTAGAGAAGTGATTGTAACGCTGTGAAAGGAATACCGTGCGTGACCGGTAACATGGGAATTTTTGCTAAGCGATACTCTTCAAAACGATAAATAGCGAGCGCCCAAAAATGTGGTGGTGTCCAGGTAAAGATAATCAGCACCAACAGCAATGCATTCGGAGCCAACTGGTTGGTCATGGCTGTCCAGCCGAGCAATGGGGGGGCGGCTCCTGTTAATCCACCAATCACAATGTTTTGTGAGGTGGCGCGCTTTAGATAGCCAGTATAAATACCTGCGTAACCGATGATGGTCATAAAAGTCAGCTGTGCTGTGAGCGCATTGACATAAATGTATAAAATACCTAGGCCTAATAAACCCATCATAACAGCAAATACGATGCCATCTTGGGTGGTAATGCGTTCGGCCGCAACGGGACGAGCAAGGGTGCGCTCCATCAGTTGATCAATTCGTTTATCAACGGTGTGGTTAATTGCCGCTGCACTGGCCGCCGATAAAGCGATGCCCATCAGGGTGCATCCGAGTAAGTTGAGCGGGATATGGCCTTCTGGAGCGGCTAAATACATTCCCACTAGCACCGTAAGCAGCATGAGGGCGACCACACGCGGTTTACATAACTCCAAATAGTCTCGCCAATTCCATACCGTCATGGTTTCTGTTTGCGCAATCGTCATCGTTTGGGTCCGTTGCTGGATAAATAATGTAACACCACTAAATTAGCAAATAACAGGGCGGCACAACCGTTGTGTAAAACAGCCACCCACAACGGTAGGAAAAACACTACATTGGCTATTGCCAACGCGCATTGCAAGTTAACTAGTACGAGTGAGCTGGTGGCAAAACAACGTAGGTTAACTTGTCTTGTTTGGGTC
>DAIDLK010000169.1 GCA_027449525.1 Legionellaceae bacterium
TTCTGCAGTCATGTTACTCTGGCAAGCCAACTGGCCTTGGTTGGTGGTACTGATGTTAACAACCATGTTGTTCTTAATTGCCCATCGTACACTTCAGCAAGGTAAACCACATGCTAACTGTCAACAATGGGTTTGGCGCGAGCCGCATTGGTTGGTTTATAACTCCTATGGCGTAATTGAGTCTTTTACCGAGGCACGTATTCGTTACGATGTGGGTTGGTTTATGCTCATTGATTTGAAGAGCAAAACGCACTGCAAACCGTTTATTGTGTTTCACGATCAAATCAGTCCTGCTGAACGTCGCGCGCTGTATTTACTGCAATTAAGTGAGAACAAATGTTAACGGTTGATGCAATCAATTTTGCCTACGCTGAGCGTTTACTACTAAAGTGCTTAAGTTTTAGTGTACCGGCAGGTTGCTTGGTTCACGTAAAAGGAGTGAATGGCAGCGGCAAAAGTACTTTGCTGAAATTATTGGCCGGTTTGCTGACACCATTAAGTGGTAACATTATTTTTTCAGGGACGCGTTGTTACGTTGGACATAAAGCCGGAGTGCATCATTTGCTAACGGCACGTGAGCATTGGCAATTTGATTTAATACCAGAAGAAACCGGCCGGCCAACGCTGCCAACCGTTTTGCAGCACCTGGGCTTAACGGGTGCAGAAGACACCCCTTATTATTTATTATCTGCAGGGCAGCAACGTCGAATGAGCTTTATGCGTTTGTTCGCGCGAACGGCACCTTTATGGCTATTGGATGAGCCGTTAATTAATTTAGATAATGCGGGAGTTGATGCATTATGCGGGTTGACGGAGCAGCACCTTGCGCACCATGGTTTGGTCGTGATGACCTCCCACCAGGCTTTACCTTTTACTCCACGAAACCAACAAGTGGTGCAGTTATGATGAGCCGTGCTGCTCGTCGTGAATATTGCCTACAACAACGACAGCTCAATAGCATAGTGAGTGCTTGGTTGTTTTATGGGATGATTTTGGTGTTTTTTCCATTGGCTTTTCCAGCCGACGATCAGCTTTTGCTGGCTGTTTTTCCTGGTATTGTTTGGCTTGCGCTCTTGTTTACTTTTTTTTTAGCGGCCGAGCGTTTATTTTCTGACGAGGAGCAGGATGGTGTGTTGGAGCAATGGTTGTTGGTCGAGCCAACCTTGTTGAGCCGATTGGTTGCCAAACTCATCGTGAACTGGCTAGTCAATAGTATTCCGATGCTACTGTTCGCACCTTTATTAGCAATCCTTTTTAATTTACCCTGGATCAGCGTGCTGATTTTATCACTGTCCATTTTAGCAGGCACTCCTGCACTGTTTTTATTTTGCGCGCTCGCGGCAGCTTTCAGTACCGGTGTGGCGCAAAAAAGTCTCTTTATGGCGCTCATTATCCTACCGCTAAGCTTACCGGTATTAATTCTTGGCAGCGGCACGTTAACGGCTGCGTTGCATGGTTTACCCACAGACGGTTCATTGGCATTATTATCAGCCTTGAGTTTGCTGGCCGGTTTGGTATTGCCGCCGATCATGGCGCGTGTCATCCGTTTGCAGGTGAGTTGATATTGACTGAACACCGCTTCCAGTCATATAACCAGGTGTCTACCCTTAAATTACTTGGTAAATGTTGGTAATGTTGCTCCAATTAATTTCCGAATCAGCCAGGTTAATATAAACTGCGTAGATAGCATTTGTGGGCACGGCAGGGCTGCTCGAACCGTCGGTTGGGAAAATAGTTTGAACAGTTGATAGTAAGCCACCGTATAGATATCCGACTAAAGTTGCCGTGTTTTGCGGAATCTTATCCAGTAGCAATGTGTTTCGTGAATCAAAAAAATCGCCGTCAGTTCGAATAAAAGCGGCCGTTAGGCCCATGTAAAGACAATTATTGAGCGCATTCCCGCTGCACATCGGTTGTGTATTAGCATATTCTTGTACATTACCAGACGAATCAATGGCTAATAGGTCGAGTATGTTACCGTAAGGCGTGGCGAACTCTCGTGCAAAATTACCAGTCGAATCGTAATATAAATTACTTAAACCAGAAAATGTGGCCAGGTAGTTAGTGTCTCGTTGCGCACTATACATTGACAGAAACGGAGCCAAGTACTGGTTGGTTTGTTGTTTATAAAAAAGTGTGATGCACTGTAAATCGCCATTACATAAGATATCATTCGCCCAAACAAAACGAGAGTGTTCATCTAACTGTGTCACCTGTTTAGTCACCTCAAGCCTAAATTAAGTCGACCGTCGAAATAAATTTGTA
>DAIDLK010000170.1 GCA_027449525.1 Legionellaceae bacterium
ACGAAGCAGCTAATCAATTAGCCCACTCCCTTAAAGACTACCTCGCAAAGCAACCACTCTCTACAACGACTCCCATTATTGCCCTGTGCTTGGATCGTTCTTTCGAAATGATCATTGGCCTATTAGCCGTGCTCAAAGCAGGAGCAGCCTACCTACCCATCGATCCAAATTATCCTGCGGATCGAATTGATTTCATGCTAACCGACACGCAAACGCGCATTCTATTAACCCAAAGCCACTACCTTAGCGCCTTCAAACGCTTCGAAAATCTTACATTAATTGCTTTGGATGAGAATACCCATCAACAACAGCCCAACACTAATTTAGCTCCGGCGAGCCACCCTGATGCACTGGCCTACCTTATTTACACCTCCGGAACCACTGGAAAACCCAAAGGTGTCATGATTCCCCATCGCGGTATTGTCAATCGGCTGGACTGGATGCAGCGCGCTTATCCATTAACGTCGCAAGATGTCGTTCTTCAAAAAACCCCGTTTAGTTTTGATGTGTCTGTTTGGGAATTATTTTGGGCTCATCAAAACGGTGCTTGCCTCGTCATCGCAAAGCCACAAGGCCATCAAGATCCCGATTACCTCAATCAACTCATTAGAGCACATCACGTGTCAGTTGTTCATTTTGTACCGAGCATGTTGTCTGCTTTTATGCACACGCTCAAATCGGCCGAACTGACGATTCCACCCAGCTTACGCTTTGTATTTTGCAGTGGTGAGGCATTAGCTCTTAATCAAGCGCAAGCATTTTACGCATTGGCCCATCATCCCGTGGAATTACACAATTTATACGGCCCGACGGAAGCATCTATTGATGTCACTGCTTACGCGTGTTCTCCTTCATGCGAGCAAATTTTAATTGGTAAGCCAATTCAAAACATGCAAGTCTATGTATTAGACGAGCAATTATCCCCCGTGAAAATTGGCGAGGTTGGTGAGCTATACCTTGGTGGCGTTGGCCTAGCGCTGGGTTACCTCAATCAACCCGAACTAACTGCGCAACGCTTTATTGCTAATCCTTTCGCCCAGCAATTCACCACGTCCCGTCTGTACAAAACCGGTGATTTAGCCCGTTGGACTCCGGATGGCATGCTCGAATACCTTGGTCGTAATGATTTTCAAGTGAAAATTCGTGGTCATCGCATTGAATTAGGTGAAATCGAGACCGTCTTAACTCAGTTTCCCGGTATTAGCCAAGCAGTAGTTATTGCGAAACAACATACTGGTGGCCATGACACACATCCTTATTTAATTGCTTACTTTGTTAGTGACCATCCGTTAAACGATGACGCGCTGCACCAACATTTAAAACAAATGCTACCTGACTACATGTTACCCAGTGCTTTTATGCGTCTGGACGCGTTCCCGCTTACAACAAACGGTAAATTGGATCGCAAAGCTTTACCTGAGCATGCGTTTCACACCAATGAAAAAAATCACCTTGAACCCTATTCGGACTTAGAAAAGCAATTAGCCGCCATGTGGAGCGATGAATTAGGGGTCGAATCGATTGGTACTCAAGATCATTTCTTGGCACTAGGCGGACATTCATTAATTGCTGCACGGATTGTCTCAACCATTAATTACCAACTCAAAAAACCCTTATCTTTGCCTCAATTTTACCAAGCAGGCACTGTTGCCAAGCTGAGCGAACTACTGGCGACTATTCCCGCCTTGGAAGATTCAAGCGACACCCATGATACGGTCAACAACCTGCATCATCTCCCTCTTAACGATTTTCAATTAGTGTTATGGTTAGCTGATTTATTTGAATCAAAAGCAAAAAAAATGAACATTGTTACGCGTCGGCGAGTAAAAGGTCAGCTCGATGCACAGCAAATTGAACGTGCTTTTACTCAATTATTTCAACATCAAGAAGCCTTATCATACCGCATTGCCAAGCTCTATCCAGCTCAAAGACCCCAGCAGCAATTTGTTTTTCAAGTCAGTGAGCAATCTTGTGTGCATTTGTCTTTAGCTGACTATGAGCAAGTGTCATTGCAATCATTTAACGAACTATTCAATTTATACCCCTGGCCACGAAATGCCCCCCTGGTGGTAGCTCGCTTATTCCATTTACCCAACCAGCTCTCTGAATTACAGCTGTGCATGCCTCATCTGATTGCGGATGAATTTTCCATGGATGTACTTTGCGCCGATGGAATCTGCCCAGTGCATGACACCTCCCCTATAAG
>DAIDLK010000171.1 GCA_027449525.1 Legionellaceae bacterium
AGCGCAGCGGCCAACCGCCCGTTTTCCTCAACGGCGCAACCGTCGAAGCAGCCTGCGCGCTGTGTGGCGGCAGTCCGCGCAGTGCCTGGAAAATCCGGAGAAAGAGATTTCTTTGTATATCAATTCACCTGGTGGTGTTGTTACTGCTGGCTTGGCTATCTACGACACCATGCAGTTTATTAAACCGGATGTTAGTACGTTATGCATAGGACAAGCAGCGAGTGCTGCCGCACTGTTGTTGTGTGCCGGAACAGCCGGTAAACGATACTGTTTACCGAATGCGCGCGTCATGATCCACCAACCCTTAGGTGGATACCGCGGGCAGGCAACGGATATTGAAATTCATGCTCGTGAAACACTGGCCGTGCGTGAGCGTTTGAATACAATTATGGGGAAGCACACCAATAAAACGCCAGAGCAAATTATGCGAGATACAGAGCGCGATAACTTTATGAGCGCAAATCAAGCTTTAGAGTACGGATTAATTGACAAAATATTTTATGGCAGAGAGTCCTTAGTTGATAAACAATAAAAATAGCTTGAATAGCTGTGCAATGGAGGTAACGTATGACTAAAGCCAGTAGTGGGAACGGTGAAAAACTATTGTATTGTTCATTTTGTGGTAAAAGTCAGCATGAAGTAAAAAAATTAATCGCAGGCCCCTCTGTTTTTGTTTGTGATGAGTGTGTTGATTTATGTAACGATATTATTCGTGAAGAAAAAGTTCAGGGTGTTGTCAATGAACCAAAGAAACTACCAAAACCCAAAGAAATTGCCGCTTTTCTTGACGAGTACGTGATTGGTCAGCCCCATGCAAAAAAAGTATTGTCAGTGGCAGTGTATAACCATTATAAACGCTTACAGCATCATGCAGAAGAGGGTGTCGAGCTGAGCAAAAGTAATATTTTACTGATAGGTCCTACTGGCAGCGGTAAGACGTTGCTGGCACAAACCTTAGCACGCTTATTAAATGTTCCTTTTGTCATGGCGGATGCTACTACCCTCACGGAGGCGGGTTACGTCGGAGAAGACGTAGAGAACATTATTCAAAAATTGCTACAAAAATGTGATTATGATGTAGCCAAAGCGCAACAAGGCATTGTTTATATTGATGAAATAGATAAAATATCGCGTAAATCTGACAACCCATCGATCACGCGCGATGTCTCCGGCGAGGGTGTGCAACAAGCCTTACTCAAACTGATTGAAGGCACGATTGCTTCAGTGCCTCCACAAGGTGGGCGTAAACATCCGCAACAAGAATTTTTACAGGTCGATACCTCTAACATTTTGTTTATTTGCGGAGGCGCTTTTGCTGGCCTTGACAAAGTGATTCGAGAGCGTAGCGATCAATCCGGTATTGGATTCTCGGCACAACTTAAAAATGATCAATCCGCTCTGCAAGCCGAACGTGCGATTCACGCGATGGAGTCAGAAGATTTGATCAAGTTTGGTTTAATTCCAGAGTTTGTCGGTCGTCTTCCAGTAGTCACTACCTTGCATGAATTAGATGAGGCGGCTTTGATTGATATCCTCACCCGACCTAAAAATGCACTAACGAAACAATTTCATGCCTTATTTAAAATGGAAGGCGTTAATCTAGACTTTCGTCCCGAAGCATTGCGTTTAATTGCACAAAAAGCATTGTCTCGTAAAATTGGTGCACGTGGTTTGCGAGCCATTTTAGAAACGATTCTACTCGACACCATGTATGATTTACCCTCATTAGAAGGGGTAACCGAGGTGGTGGTTGATGAGCAAGTCATTACTAACTCGGGCAAACCATTGTTAATCTACAACACCAATTCTGTTGAACAGCAATCGGCAACGGGAACGGGTGGTGATTAAAAAGGATCGGGATTATGTCAGATAAAATCAATATTGCTCCAACTGAAGTCATTGAAGCCGGTACCGTTGAGTCGAATCGCATTCCTGTGCTGCCGTTGCGCGATGTGGTGGTTTATCCCAATATGGTGATTCCTTTGTTTGTTGGACGGGAAAAATCAATTAAGGCCCTTGAAGCGGCTATGGTTGAAAATAAGCGCATTTTTCTGGTAGCGCAAAGTAAACCGGCCAGTGACGATCCGACCGCGGACGAATTATTCACCATGGGGACCGTATCGAGTTTACTG
>DAIDLK010000172.1 GCA_027449525.1 Legionellaceae bacterium
AGTCGCATATTGGTTGTCCGCAACCACTGAAGGTCGAGCTCTCCTGATGGCTAATCAAAATTATTTGGCAAACCGAATCAACCTTGGAACGTTCACCCATGTCATTCCGGCAGGACCTCATGCTGGCCTGTCAGTTGCTTTGTACCTAGCTCCATTTCTTAACGCCACGAATCCAAACCGTTTTTTTAACGAGATGACCATGGATGAGCCGACGGTGGAAGATACTGAGAATGACTATAACAATAGTGAATGCGTCATCAGCTAGCATTGTAGTTGTCATTCTAGTAGGGCTCCTGGCTACTCTTATTGGTTCAATGTAGGGTTGTTATTGCTGCATTCAGTCTTTTTAAGCTGTTTCATTTCGTCGATAAATTGCATGAGCGTGTAACATAACTCGGGGGTGCCTTGACGCGCGATAGCGGCAATGGGAAATACAGGTCCGGTCCAGTTTAATCCATTAAGAATGTGCTGAATGGTTGCTTCGCGTTCCTTGCCATCGGGTAGTTGGTCTATTTTATTAAGGACTAACCAGCGCGGTTTGGTGAGTAGCTCCGCATCAAACGCTTCTAGTTCATTGAGAATGGTGTTGGCTGACGCAATGGGGCAACTGCCGTCGAGCGGGGCCACGTCAATCACGTGTAATAAGATACACGTACGCGACAAATGCTTAAGAAAACGATGTCCCAATCCTGCGCCGCTCGAAGCACCTTCAATCAAGCCAGGGATATCAGCCATGACAAAGCTTTTGAGTGGGCCCACGCGGACCACGCCTAGGGCAGGGTGTAGGGTAGTAAAGGGATAATCCGCTACTTTGGGTTTAGCGCTGGATACTGCGCGAACCAGGGTTGATTTTCCGGCGTTGGGCAGGCCAAGCAGCCCCACATCAGCTAGCACCCGTAATTCAAGGCGCAAATGCCGTGTATCGCCTAAACTGCCTTTGGACGTTTGCCTTGGTGAGCGGTTAACACTACTGCGGTAACGCGTATTACCTAAACCATGAAAGCCACCTTGGGCAATTAAAAAACGGGTGGTGGCTTGTTGGATGTCGCCAAGGCATTCGTCGGAGTCGGCGTCAAAGATAACTGTGCCAACGGGTACTTTGATGATTAAATCAGCACCAGTTTTTCCTGTGCAGTTACTGCCCATGCCGGGTTGTCCGTTTTCGGCTTTGTAGATGCGCTGGTAACGAAAGTCGACTAGAGTATTTAGTTCCGTGTCACCTTCCAAGTAAATAGAGCCACCATCGCCTCCGTCGCCTCCATCAGGCCCGCCGCGTGGTACAAATTTTTCGCGGCGAAAACTTAAACAGCCGTGCCCACCATGACCTGCTTCAACCTTGATTGTCGCTTCATCAACAAATTTCATACGAATCCACAGGCAATCAAGCCGAGCTTAAGCTTCTTGAACGTCGAATTCGACCGGATTGATGGTCACGTACTTGCGATTTTGTTTGCCTTTCGTGATGAATTCAACAAAACCCGTCACGCGTGCATACAGGGTGTGGTCGCGGCCTAAACCAACGCCTTCACCTGCGTGAAAACGCGTACCGCGTTGACGCACTAAAATTTCTCCCGCACCGACCAACTGTCCACCAGAACGCTTGACGCCAAGGTACTTTGGTTTCGAGTCGCGGCCGTTACGGGTACTACCGCCTGCTTTTTTAGTAGCCATTATTTATTTCCTCTTAACTCGCGCTGATCGCCGTGATTTTAACTTGCGTGTAATTTTGTCGATGTCCCATTTGTTTCATGTGGTGCTTACGGCGGCGAAATTTAATGATTTTAATTTTCTTATGCCGTCCTTGCTCCATGACGCTGGCTTCAACACGCGCTGTCGTAACAAAAGGAGTGCCGCACTGAACGCTGTCACCGTCGGTGATGAGTAGGACTTCAGAGAAAGTGACTTGGCTACCGACGTCCACCGGCAACTGTTCTATTTTAAGCACATCGCCTGCTTTAACACGGTATTGTTTACCGCCTGTCTTAATTACCGCATACATGGTGTTGCTCTCCCGAGGGGCCTTATCGGCCTTTTTGCACTAATAAAGTGCCATATTCTATTAAAATTAAGTCATGACTTCAAGTTGAATTTAAAATATTGTATACTCTGTCGCCCGCTAGTTCAGGGAAT
>DAIDLK010000173.1 GCA_027449525.1 Legionellaceae bacterium
AAACGTGACTAAATGAGGGTCGCATAATTTAGTCGTTTAATGTTTGTAGTGCAAGCCGTGGAGACAGCAAATGTCAGCAATTCGATTAGAAGCAACAACAAGACAAGCCATAGGGAAAGGTGCGAGCCGCCGCCTACGACGTCTTGAAAATAAAGTACCGGCCGTTCTTTATGGTGGTGACCATGCGGCTTTATCCATTCATTTACCTCACAACGCTGTCTTAAAAGCGTTAGAAACAGAAACTATTTATTCCTCTGTGTTTGATTTAGTAGTTGATGGCAACGCGAAACCTGAGCGGGTTATTTTAAAAGCATTGCAACGTCATCCGTATCGTCCTGTGATATTGCACATGGATTTACAGCGTGTTGCTGCAACGGATGTTTTGGTAAAAATGGTGCCATTGCATTTCTTGCATGAAGAAGAGTGCCCTGGCGTTGTTGAAGGTGGTGTTATTAACCGTGCCATGAACCAAGTTGAAATACGCTGTGAAGCGCGTTATCTGCCACCTTTTATCGAAGTGGATCTTGGCCAGGTCGAACTCAATGGCGTGCTGCATTTATCCGATCTCGTGTTGCCTAAGCACGTTGAACTAACCGTTGATTTCGCCGATGGCGCACACAATCATCCTGTTGTGAGTGTCCATACGCCGAAAGTGGTTGAAGAGCCAGAAGTTGAGGCTGAACTGGCTGAGAGTGAAGAAGTTTCAGCTGAAGGTGACGAGGGTGCTGATGCGTCGGAAGGTGAGCCAACCGACAGCGATGCCAGCGCTAGTGATGCCGATTAAACTCCTGGTTGCCTTAAGCAATCCTGGTGAAGCCTACCAACGCACCCGGCACAATGCTGGTGCGTGGTTTCTGGATGAACTAGCTCATTCAGAGCAGTTAGTGTTTGCTCCGGAAAAAAAATTTCAAGCCGAACTGGCCACGCTGCGAGTCGCAGGTTTAAGCTGTCTGCTAGTACGTCCCACGGTATTTATGAATCACAATGGTAGCTCAGTGCGCGCTGTGAGCCAATTTTACCGCTTACTTCCCGCCGATATTCTCGTTGTGCACGATGATCTGGACTTGGTGCCCGGACGAGTGAAACTAAAAACGGGAGGTGGGCATGGCGGACATAATGGTTTGCGTGATGTCATCGCGCAATTAGGCAGTCATGATTTTCATCGATTGCGCATTGGTATTGGTCACCCTGGGCATAAAACCTTGGTGCATGATTACGTGCTCGGTACCCCCTCTGCGGCCGATAAAAAAGCAATTCTCACGAGTATTGCACGAGTTTTACCGCACCTGCCAGCCCTTTTGGCCGGTCAGTTTGATCAAGTAACCAACCGCTTAGCGCGTGATAAGGACAATTATGGGATTTAAATGTGGCATTGTTGGATTACCGAATGTCGGTAAATCGACGTTATTCAATGCATTGACGCAAGCTGGAATTGCTGCGGCGAATTATCCGTTTTGTACCATTGAACCGAACGTTGGCGTGGTAGCGGTGCCAGATGCACGCTTGCACGCATTAAGGGATATCGTTCATCCTGAACGGGTGGTGCCGGCCGTGATGGAGTTCGTTGATATTGCCGGTTTAGTTAAGGGCGCGGCGCAAGGTGAAGGACTAGGGAATAAGTTTTTAGCCAATATTCGCGAAACGGACGCCATTGCCCACGTGGTGCGTTGTTTTGAGCACCCCGATGTCGTGCACGTAAGCAACCGTGTTGATCCGTGCGCAGATATTGAAACGATCAATACAGAGCTGTTGCTAGCCGATATGGATACGTTAGACAAGGCAATCCAGAAGACGGTGAAACAGAGCAAAAGTGGCAGTAAAGAGGCATTATTTGAGCAAAAAACCTTGGAAAAGGTCAAAGCGCAAGTGGATGCCGGCGTATTGGTCAGAGCACAAGCGCTAACCTCTGAGGAGCAAGCCTGTTGCGCACGTTTGTGTCTATTAACGGCTAAGCCGGTATTATACATCGCGAATGTGTCGGATGAGGGCTTTGCTAATAACCCCTTGCTCGACGCAGTAACCACCTGGGCAGCTACTGAAGGTTCGAGTGTGGTAGCCATTTCCGCGGCAACTGAAGCCGAGTTAACGGAGTTGGAAGAAGCTGATCGGCTAGAGC
>DAIDLK010000174.1 GCA_027449525.1 Legionellaceae bacterium
AAGCATTGTACGTGATACAGCAACTTCATGCAAGTGATTCTAGCAAAATCAACTCACTGCACGTAGACAAAGTGCAATCAGCACACTCGGAAAAATACCGAGCAACAGTAAGACAAAACTATTCAGGGACAATACACTGGTAACCAATCGCGGTAATACAATCGGTATTCGCGACTCAGGCGCATTGAAATACATTACTTTGATAATCCGCAAGGAGTAAAAGGCGCCAACCACAGCAAATAAAAGTCCGTAGACAGCCACCCAAACCATTTGCGCATCCACTAACGCTTTGAGGACCAGGAATTTAGTAAAAAAACCAACTGTAGGTGGAATGCCAGCCATTGAAAACAAAATAATCATCATCAAAAAGGCTAACCAAGGATTTTGTTGGTTTAAACCTCGTAAATCATCGATATTCTCAATCTCAACCCCCTGCCGCGACAACAACACCACGATCCCCAAAGCACCAACCGACATGAGCGCATAAATAATCACATAATAAGTTGCTGCAGCATAGCCATTGGAAGTTGCTGCCAACACACCAAATGAAGCATACCCCATGTGTGAAACAGTCGAGTAAGCAAATAAACGTTTAATATTATTTTGCACAAGCGCTAATACATTCCCTATCGCGGTAGACAGAAGGGTCATGATAAGGAGTAATTGTTGCCAATCCTGCACTAAATCAGCCAAGCCATCCGTCAGCAGACGTAACATCATGCCGAATGCGGCAAGTTTTGGAGCAGAAGCAATTAACAGTGTGGCAACAGCCGGTGCGCCTTCGTAGGCATCAGGAGCCCACATATGAAAGGGTACAAGTGCCGCCTTGAACCCGATACCAACTATCATAAACACCAAAGCCATCAATAACAGTTTGTGTTCGCCAAGCGCACTGTTATGCACAGCTGCCGCAATTCCACCTAAGTCCAATTGCCCTGTTGCCGCATACAACAATGACATACCGTACAGTAATATCGCCGACGCAACAGCTCCCATGATAAAGTACTTCATTGCCGCCTCAGGACCCGCACTCGATGTGCGCGACAGAGCAGCGAGAGCATATAAAGGTAGTGATACCAACTCCAGTCCCAAATACAGTGCGATAAGATGGTGCTCAGAATCAAGCATCATCATTCCAATAGTTGACAATAAGGCCAGTACATAGAAATCAGCCTGCGGCAGCTTGTGCAAACGCAAATAGTCGGCTGAATAGCAAAAACAGAGCCAAACCGTCAGGAGAATAAACGCGTTGAGGATATGGGCAATGTCATCGCTCACCAAGAGGCCCTGCAACAACTCTTGACGCGGATAACCGAGTAACAACAGACTGCCACCAGCCGCTAGCAGCAGGCCCAAACTCATCAGCGTGAACAATAATGCGCGAGGGCAATTAGGCATGAATAAATCAAGCAATAACACCAGCAGTGCGGTGATTAATACCGTTAGCTCTGGGGTCAAAAAAAACAAACTATCGAATACATTCATCATCTTTATTTCGCCTTACAATTTGGACTTACTGGTCAACACTAACGTCTCGTGCGTCGTTTGGTGTAGGTAGTCAATCAGCGGTTTTGGGTATAATCCCATCGCAACCACCATAACGGCTAGTAACCCGTAGGCACTCATTTCGGCGCGTGACAAATCGATTAGTTTTTCCACTTGCGCATTGGTTATCGTGCCCCAAATAACGCGCTTAATCATCCATAGTGTATAGGTGGCGCCCAAAATTAACGTAAGCGCTGCCCAAAAGGCAGTCCAAAATCCAGCCTTGATGCTACCTAAAATAATCATCCACTCACCAACAAAACCCGAGGTCCCTGGGAGGCCTGCATTAGCAAACGCAAATAAGAGAAAAAAGCTGGCAAATACGGGCATTGTATTAACTAGACCACCAAAATCTTCAATTTGGCGCGTGTGCAACCGGTCGTAAATAAAACCAACCCCGGCAAATAGGCCACTCGATACAAAGGCATGCGAAATCATGACCACCATCGCTCCCTCTAAGATTAACGCGGCGTTTTGTATGCTGGAGTTCGCAGCAATCGCATAGAGCGCAAAGCAGCCCAGCGTCACAAAGCCCATGTGGGAAATAGACGAATAGGCAATGAGTC
>DAIDLK010000175.1 GCA_027449525.1 Legionellaceae bacterium
GAATTGGGGACTGTCCATAATCAACTCCTTTACGCGAACGCAAAGTTACAGTTTGTTGGGCAACTTCATTGTCACCAATGATGATAAAATAAGGCACTTTTTGCAACGTATGCTCGCGAATTTTAAAACCAATTTTTTCATTTCTCAAGTCAAATGTCGCACGAAAGGATTGTTTTTGTAGTTGCGCCAACACGTGTTGAGCGTAGTCATGTTGTTTTTCACTCACAGTCAACACCATCACCTGCACTGGGGCAAGCCACAACGGCCATATCCCAGCACAATGTTCAATGAGAATACCAATAAATCGCTCAAAAGTACCCAGAATAGCGCGATGAATCATGACGGGCACTTGTTTAGTGCCGTCAACGGCAATGTATTGGGCACCTAAACGTTCAGGCATAGAAAAATCAATTTGAAAGGTACCGCATTGCCAGATTCGTCCTAAACAATCGGCCAAAGAGCACTCGATCTTGGGGCCATAAAAAGCACCCTCCCCCGGGGCATCAAACCACTCAATACCTTGAGCACGCATTGCCTGTGCTAATGCCTCCTCAGCTTTATCCCAAACAGCGTCGCTTCCGACCCGTTGCTCCGGGCGACGGGCTAGTCGGTAAATGATACGATCAAAACCAAAATCAGCATAGACCGATTGAACGAGCGATAATAAATGCGTAACTTCCGCTTGAACTTGATCTTCAGTACAAAATATATGACCGTCATCTTGCACGAAATTGCGCACCCGCATCAGTCCATGCAACGAACCCGATGGTTCACAACGGTGACAATTGCCAAATTCAGCAAAACGCAGTGGCAAATCGCGATAGCTTTTAAGACCTTGATTAAATACCTGAACGTGCCCAGGGCAACTCATGGGCTTGATTGCGTAATGCCGATTTTCGGTATCTGTAACAAACATATTGTTGCGAAAATTATCCCAGTGACCAGATTTTTCCCATAAGATGCGATCAATTAGCTGCGGCGTTCTGATTTCCTGGTAGCCAAACTCTAGTAAGCGTGTACGTAAATACCTTTCGAGTTCCTGATAAATAGTCCATCCTTTTGGATGCCAAAACACCATACCGGGAGCAATGTCCTGAAAATGAAACAGTTCCTGTGCTTTGCCTAGACGACGGTGATCACGCTTTTCAGCTTCTTCAATGCGAGATAGATAAGCATCGAGCGCCGCTTTATCCGCCCACGCAGTTCCGTAAATACGTTGCAACATGGCATTTTTAGCGTCACCACGCCAATAGGCGCCAGCTAATTTAGTTAACTTAAAAGCCTTAATTCGACCGGTGCTCGGTACGTGTGGGCCGCGACACAAATCCTCAAACTCACCTTGACGATACAACGAAAGCACTTCGGTAGCTGGAATACCTGCAATAATTTCTGCCTTATAGGTTTCACCGATACTAAGAAAATAATCGATAGCCGCTTCGCGGTCTAGTTCGCGACGAACAATGGGCAGATTTTCTTTTACGAGTGCATGCATTTTATCCTCAATGCACTGCAGGTCATCCAAAGTAAACGGGCGTTCAAATGCAAAATCATAATAAAAACCATCTTCAATGACTGGACCGATGGTAACTTGTGCACCAGGAAACAATAGTTTTACGGCATGTGCGAGCAAATGAGCTGCCGAATGACGAATCACGTCCAGGCCGAGCGGATCCCGGTCCGTAATGATCGTTACGCTACAATCGTACGACAACACATAATTCATATCGACGAGCTGATCATCAACACGTGCTACGAGCGCAGATTTTGCTAGTGACGGGCTGATAGCTCGCGCTAAAGCTTCGACTGTAAGTGGTTTGTCAAATAGTCGAGACTGTCCGTTAGCCAACTGTATTGTTAACATCGTGTATCCAATCTGGTAGGCACGAGTGGGATCGAACCACCGACCACCACCATGTCAAGGTGGTGCTCTACCACTGAGCTACGTGCCTAGAGCTTGATTTAATTGGTGCTGGCACCAGGAATCGAACCCGGGACCTACTGATTACAAGTCAGTTGCTCTACCAACTGAGCTACGCCAGCGTGATAATAAAGGCCTGGCGATGACCTACTTTAACATGGGGAACCCCCACACTATCATCGGCGCTCGTTT
>DAIDLK010000176.1 GCA_027449525.1 Legionellaceae bacterium
TTTAAAACTGGCTTGAAATTGGCCACGTAACGCCGCCAAATGCTCAGGGGATACTACTTGAGGCGTAACCGGTTTAGCAATAGTGTATCTGTCGCGTGCAGCAAGATACTTTGCTTCTGCAGCGCCGATCAGTGCGTCCAGCTCAGGATCATACAGTTGCGCTAAAACTTCATTTTTAGCCACAATTGACCCCCTATCCGCACGTATCGTGTAAATATAACCGGATGCCTTAGGATAAATATTAACACTTTCATACGAAATAAAAGTGCCTGGCAGCCGAATAGTATGTGCAAAAACTTTACGCTCTATCGTTAACGTGACGACTTCAGGTACAATTTTGGATGCAACGATGTGCTTTTTATGATTTTTGTGTAAGAAGAACCATAACACACTGATACTAACACCAAGCAGCATCAAGAGTGCAAACACAATCACAACGATTTGTTTTTTATTTATCATAAAACTCACTCGTTTGGTCATCCGGATCGAATGATCCCGAGCTAACCGATGCATGTTGTCTTACATAACTAAAAATCAAAGGCGCGATAAAAAGAGTGCCAAATATGGACGCAATCATTCCCCCAATAACCGCACGCGCTAAAGGCGCCAATTGTGATCCACTGGTACCAAGAGAAAGCGCCATTGGAATCATCCCAACAATCATGGCAATAGCCGTCATTAGGATAGGGCGTAAACGTTTTGCAGCCCCTTCCAACGCACTTTTTGTACTATCTTTGTTTAATTGGCGCATTTTTTCAGCTATAGTAACCAATAACACAGTATTGGACACCGATACCCCTATCACCATCAATGTACCAAGGTAGGATAGGATATTCAATGATGAGCCGGTGACGATTAATGCCAGCAATGCGCCAATAATGACTAGAGGGACGGGAGATAATGCGACCAAAGCCAGCATAAACGATTGAAAATTTGCCGCAAGCAACAACAATACACAAACAATCGACAAAACAAGGGAAATACTTAATTCATGCATGGTTTGCAAAAGAATTTCAATTTGACTTCTCACTTCAACGCTTAAGCCACGGGGTTTTTTGCCGGACCGTTCAATCGCCTGACTAATTTGTTGCGATAAACCCAGTAAATCATGCCCCGTCATGTTGGCCGTTAAACTAAAGATCCGTTGATTATTAATTCGGTGCGGCTCCCCCCATTCTTTAGAGAACTTGAGTTTGGCCAAATCGCGCACGTAAGGTCCTTCGGCTCGTTCTGAATTTTGTGCCGGTGGAATCCCCCGTACGTGATCAGAGAACGGAAATGGGGTTTGATCCAAATTGACAGTATTCCGATTGTTGCGGATATTCTGAATAATTGGCACGCCTTTAACATCTTCCACACTCTGCATTTGAAATTGCGGAATTTCTACTTGCACCTGGTAAGCAATCCCACTTGTTGTATCGACCCAATAATTCAGTACCGGAAAGCGGGTAGAATAAACCGCAGGAGTGACTGCTTGATAAATATTTTTTACCGTAACACCCAATTGACCAGCCGTAACGCGATCCACATCAATTTTCAATGAAGGATAGTCATGCGCCTCACCGTATCTTAAATCCCGAATGTTTTTGATTTTTGCCAGCTCGGTTTTTAATTTTTTTGAATAGGAGGCATCATCTTTTAATTGATTACCTGAGATAGTGATTTGCACCGGAGTTAATGCACCTAGGCTGATGACCTGTTCCATCAAACCAGCTGGCTCAAATGAAACAGAAACATCTTTCAAACGTTCAGCAAGCGCGCTTCTTAATTTTTCCTTTAGTGCCTCAGTATTTTCTTTTTTATTGACGAGCTCAACATCAAGCAGCGCCTCATGCGGACCACTGGTCCAAAGATAAATAATATCAATGGCATAAGTTGGTGGTTGATTGCCGATAAACGCCAGCGTGCGGGCTATGTTTTCTTTGCCCACCACGTCAGCAATAATATCCAGCACCCGATGCGTTACGAGCTCGGTTGTTTCGGCGCGCGTCCCGGTGGGCGCATCGATACGTAATCTGAAGGAGCCATTATCGATGGGTGGGTATAATTCTACACCGATTATTTTA
>DAIDLK010000177.1 GCA_027449525.1 Legionellaceae bacterium
CTGCGTTGTGTTGCTGAGAAAAAGAAGCCAGCTGAACCGCATAGAGCATCTCAGGCATTTTTGGTGGTGTGATCAGGTGAGCTGTTTTCACCGGTGAAACAACTTTAGGCAGGGGCACGACCACCTGAGCCACAGCCGAAGGTGAGGTTTCTTTTGCAACAGGCATTGTCAAACGAACCGGTATTTTGGCGACCTGCGAATTCAGTTGAACTGGGGGATGGGCAGGCAAAGGAAGCGACGAGCTACGATGCGCGACTTTCACCGTTTCAAACAAGATTTTTTCAGAGGGCACTACCACCTGTGGTGCAACTGGCCGAGGAGGCAGTTGGATCGCGATATTTAGATTATCACTTAAACGCCGAGTGGATTTTTTTATCAAAGCAGGTACAAAGATTACCGCCAACGATAATAATATCACGAGACCGGTCACTCGATGTTTAACACGCTCATCTGTTATTAACTTCATGCTCCCCCCCTTAGCCGCTGTCGCGCTAACACTGGCCCCACAGTCAAAAATGAACCATACACGATGACCCAATCACCTGGTACTGCCGCCTCCATGGCCGCATCATAAGCACTCACCGGGTCGAGACATGAAGTTATTTTAGCGTAATCGAAACCATTTTGCATTAATACCGCACGCAAATCACCGGCAGTTACCGCCCGAGGGCCGCTTAAATTAGTCAAATACCAATGCGAGACGAGTGCTTTTAAAGGGGTAACTAAACCCGGCAAATCTTTATCACTTAACGCGGCAAATACAGCATGCACTCGTCCGCAGATCAACTGGGCCTGTAAATAGGCAAGTAATAACCGCACGGCTTGCGGATTATGCGCCACATCAAGCAGGGTGTTCACTGATCCTGGTAACAGTTGCTGACGGCCAGATAGGTTCACGCGCTGCAATGCAAACGACCAATCAGCTAAGCTGACTGGTAATAAATGTTGTAAGCAATGACTGGCCACTATAGCCGCAGCAGCCGCTTTAGGATGAATGGCCGGGCGCGGAACACTAACCTTTTTTCCACCAGGCAGCTGCACGACTAATTCTGTGGCGGACGCAACGTAATCGTAATCCGATTCAAAACCGTACCAAGACACTACTAAATCTCGCGCCCGAGTTAGCACGCTATTCGGTGGGTTAGTGTCAGCATAAATAACTTGCTGCCCTGCGCGAAAAATTCCTGCTTTTTCATAGCCAATGGCTTCAGTTGTGTTACCCAACCACGCTTGATGGTCTAAGTCAACGGTCGTAATAATTGCGCAATTCGCATCAATGATATTGGTAGCATCTAATCGTCCACCAAGGCCTACCTCAAGCAATAGAACGTCTGGCTGTTCTGCTTTAAAATAAACGAGTGCGGCTAGGGTGGTTACTTCAAAATACGTCAGCTCTGCACTGGCTTGGTGTTTGTGTAATTCGTGAAAGATAGCACAGAGTCGTTCATCAGGAATGAATGCCCCATTGCAGCGAATACGCTCATTAAACTGTAGCAAATGTGGCGAGGTATACGCCGCAACCCGCAACCCAGCCGCCAAATAGATACTTTCCAAGGCGACAATCGTTGAACCTTTGCCGTTGGTGCCCGCTACGGTAATCACTGGCACCGGCCAATGCAGTAAATCGAGGGCAACCGCTAGCGCGTGCACACGCGCTAAACCCAACTGAATTGGCTGAAGATGACGAGTGGCTAAATAATCTAACCAGGCATCCTTCGACCAGTGCTCAGTCGTCATTTGACGCCTGGTTTGCTTCAGTAAGTGTTAGCTTGGCTAATATTTCGGCAATATAATCCCGCAATGCGCTGCGCTGCAAAATCATATCGATATGACCGTGTTCTAGTAAGAATTCGCTGCGTTGAAAACCCTCTGGTAGTGTTTGTCTTACCGTTTGCTCAATCACGCGAGGACCAGCAAAACCAATTAACGCATTGGGTTCGGCAATAATGATATCGCCTGGTGGTATCCATATCCCCAGATTGGCGCGCCAGCCCGCAACGTTCCGCCACGACCGGCGAGTAACTTAACCATCGCCTCGATTGACGGAACTTGAT
>DAIDLK010000178.1:0-275 GCA_027449525.1 Legionellaceae bacterium
TTAATTTCTGGGGTGTTAATACTATTCGGAACCGCCGCCATTTGCTCGCTAACAGTGCGCGGTGATTGACTCAAAATTTCTAACAAGCGACACGCACTGTAAAGCGCATCATCAAAACCATACCACTTGTCTTTAAAAAATAAATGCCCACTCATTTCGCCAGCCAACACGGCGCCCGTTTGCTTCATAATGCCTTTCACAATCGAATGCCCGGTTGGACACATGCGTGCCACGCCACCCGCTGCTTCAATGACACGACTCAAATGCGCTGAGCA
>DAIDLK010000178.1:285-1945 GCA_027449525.1 Legionellaceae bacterium
CGTTCCTTGAGGGTTGGTTTTCAGCACATCACGCGCGTACAGCATCATTAAACGATCAGGCCAAATGGTTTCTAACGCATTCGTTACGACCCCAAGCCGATCAGCGTCACCATCAAACGCCAAGCCCACATCGGCTCCAAATCGTTGAACCGCCGCTTTCAAATCCACTAAATTTTCTTCTACCGTGGGGTCGGGATGATGGTTCGGAAAGCGTCCATCCACCTCACAGAATAACTCAATGACTTCGCAGCCTAGCTGCCGAATGACCTCTGGAATAACCGGACCAGCAATGCCATTACCGCAGTCAACCACAACCCGTAATGGTCGTTGCAAATGAATATCGCGCTGTACCCGCTGACAATACTGTGCCATTAAATCCGTGTGTGATAAGCGACCAGCACCAGTGATGCGTTTTTTTTCTGCGATAAACTCATGCAAAATGCTAATATCGGCATGCAACAAAGTTTTACCGGCCAACACCAACTTGATGCCATTGTAATCAGCCGGATTATGACTGCCGGTAACCATCAAGCCACTATCAATACCAGTTTCATGGGTTGCATAATACATCACCGGGGTAGCTACCGCGCCTAAATTTAGCACGTTAACCCCACTGTCCAATAAGCCTTGTTGCAACGCTTGTGCTAACGACTCACTGCTTAAGCGACCATCGCGTGCAAGCACAATCTCGGTGCGTTGAAATTGCTGTAGACGGTAAGCAACGGCTAAGCCGATGCTGTAAAAGCTATTCTCATCCAATTGTGCGCCAACAATACCGCGAATATCGTACGCGCGAAATACCGCTCGATCAATATTGCCTGGCTGATACGTTATAACAGTTGCCACTTATGATCTCCCTGAGCTTCCAAAACCGCCCTCACCACGACTGGTTTCGACGAACGAATCCACTACGGAAAAATCGACTTGCACAACAGGAACAAAAACGAGCTGCGCTAACCGATCTCCTGGATTGACGGTAAAATGATCCGCCCCTCGATTCCAACAAGAGATTTTTAACTCGCCTTGATAATCGGAATCAATTAAACCGACTAAGTTCCCCAATACTAGTCCATGTTTGTGTCCAAGACCCGAGCGCGGTAATATCACGGCAGCCAAACTGACATCTGCAATGTAGATGGCTAATCCTGTAGGGAGCAGCACCGTTTGTTGCGGAGCAATTTGTAATGGCTCGTCGGTGCACACGCGTAAATCAATACCTGCTGAGCCAGGTGTTGCATAGCTGGGTAACGGAATGCTCTCGCCTAAGCGTTTATCAAGAATTTTAATTTGGATAGCACGGCTCATGTTCTGTTCCTGAAACCGAAGGTTGGCTATTTTGCAACTTTGTTGCCATCATTGCAATTAAATTTCCCGCCAAGCGTACTTTATCTTGTAACGGTAAAGGGTACTCACCTTCGGCTGTCAGCACGACGACTTGATTGTCTTCTTGGTCAAAACCAACGCCCAATCCAACCTGATTGGCAATCAACATATCTACCTTTTTTTGGATGAGTTTATGCCGTGCGTTCGCGATCAGATCGTCTGTTTCAGCGGCGAAGCCGACCACGTAACCGGCCTTGTTGCTAAGTGCAACGGTTGCTAAAATATCAGGGTTAGTACGCAAGGATACATTCACCACATCCTGTTTGCTTTTCTTTAT
>DAIDLK010000179.1 GCA_027449525.1 Legionellaceae bacterium
TAGCAGAGTGCAGTTGATTGTGGGGCAGGGTGCTGCCGCTAATCAACACGAATTGTACACTACTTGTCGGGATGTGGCTTGGGATAGTGTGTTGCGCGCGACCAACAGCATGGCGGTAGAATTTCACGGCCAATCGGAAACGTTTCGTCACACGTTATTTGGTGCGCAGGTGGTAAAAGATGCGGTAGCGGATTATTTTCGTGATCATGGCCAAACGCGACCTACGGTTCAGCGTTCGCGCCCTGAGGTGTTGTTGCACGCGTACCTCAAACATGACCGCATTACCGTTAGTTTAGACTTAACCGGTTACAGTTTGCACCAGCGTGGATACCGTTTACAAGCCGGTGCGGCGCCGTTGAAAGAACATGTGGCCGCTGCTATGCTGGTGCGTGCCGGTTGGACCAACTTAATGCAACAAGGGTATGCGTTGCATGATCCCTGTTGTGGCTCTGGTACGTTGGTGATAGAAGCCGCATTAATGGCCGCTCACATAGCGCCAGGACTCTTACGTACCGACCAAGCATTCGTGTTTTGGCGAGGGCATGATGAATCCATTTGGCAAAAGGTACGCGCCGAAGCTATGCAGCAGCAACAAGCCTGTCCGGTTCGATTGTTCGCTTCCGATCCCGATGCACAACTCATTCATTTCGCACGAGCAAATGCAGAGCGTGCTGGGGTCGCGGCGTGGATTGATTGGAAAGTTGGCCCGATTGCAAAAGCAGTACCATCTCAGGCCGCGGGGTTACTGGTCACCAATCCACCTTACGGTGTGCGTTTGGGCGAAGAGACGCAGTGGGTGCCGTTTTATCGTGAGTTTGGCACGGTGATGCACGCGCGTTATCAGGGGTGGCAAGCGGCTATCTTAACCCCAAGCGCGCTGTTGGCGCGTGCGATTGGCTTACGTTCGCATAAGCAATACACGTTATACAACGGTGCACTGGCGTGTAAGTTGTATTGCTTTCATCTTGATGCATCCAATCATTTGCAGCAAGCAAACGGGGCTGCAAGTGCAACAGCGGACGCAGGTGCAGAGATGTTCGCTAATCGACTGCGCAAAAATCATCTGGCATTGCAAAAATGGTCAACCACTCGCCAAGAAGAATGTTACCGCCTCTACGATGCGGATTTACCCGATTATGCGTTTGCGATTGACCGTTACGCGGATCATGTCGTGGTACAAGAATACCTGCCGCCCGCATCCATTGATGCTAACAAAGCCTTATCTCGTCGTCTTGCCGCACTGACGGTGATTCCTCAAGTGCTGGGCTTGCCGGCTGATCACGTTATTAACAAGCAACGCAAGCCACAAAAAGGGTCACAGCAATATGAAAAATTAGCACAAACCCAGCACGTATTAACCGTTACGGAGGGGTTGGCGCGTTTTAAAGTGAATTTGAGTGATTACCTGGATACTGGGTTATTTTTAGACCATCGTTTGTTGCGCAAGCAATTCGCTACGCTACGACCTGGTACGCGGTTTTTAAATTGTTTTTGTTATACTGCCACGGCGAGTGTGCATGCAGCATTAGCCGGTGCATTTACGGTAAATGTTGACTTGTCTCGCACGTATTTAGCCTGGGCTGAACAGAATTTCCGGTTAAACAACTTGAATCCAGCGCGCCATCAATTTGTGCAGTACGATTGCCTCACTTGGCTAATGCGCACCTCTGAATTATTTGATGTGATTTTTCTTGACCCGCCAAGTTTTTCCAACTCGAAACGCATGGAGGGCACCTTGGACATTCAACGGGATCACGAACAACTGATTCAGTCGGCCAGGCGCTTACTAGCCCCTGGCGGGGTATTGTACTTTTCCACGAACTTACGTCAGTTCAAATTAGCCCCTGCGCTATTAGCCGATCCCGGCGTGAAAAATATCACGTTGCAGACATTGGATATCGATTTTAAACGCAACCCCCGTATTCAT
>DAIDLK010000180.1 GCA_027449525.1 Legionellaceae bacterium
GCTGATTTGGATCAAGAACTGGCCGTGCGACCCTGCCAACACCCTGTTCAGACGATTTTCATTGGTGGGGGTACGCCGAGTCTCTTTTCCGCCCAAGCGTTTGATCGCTTACTAAACGGTATTCAACAGCGCTTACCACTCTCACCTACGGCAGAAATTACCTTAGAGGCCAATCCTGGTACCGTCGATTTTAGTCGTTTTAAAGCCTATCGCCAACTTGGTATCAATCGGCTATCGCTCGGCATTCAAAGTTTTAATGCTCAACATTTACAAAAGCTCGGCCGAATTCATGGCCGAAACGAGGCATTACAAGCGATTGAGACGGCGCGAACAGCAGGTTTTACCAACATTAATCTTGATCTTATGCACGGCCTGCCAGACCAGACCATTGCAGAGGGCTTAGACGATCTGAAGACAGGCCTTGCTTTTGCACCGGAACATTTGTCTTGGTATCAACTGACGATTGAACCCAACACTATTTTTTATAAATCGAAGCCAGCACTACCGACCGACGAGGATGCGTTTGAATTAGAACAACGCGGTTTAGCATTATTAGCCGCGGCTGGTTTAATTCGCTATGAAATTTCCGCTTTTGCGCGCTCTGAACAGCAAGCCGCACATAATCTTAACTACTGGCTGTTTGGTGACTATTATGGTATCGGTGCTGGCGCACATGGCAAATGGACGGCGGGCAACGGCGTTATTTACCGCACGCGTAAGCAACGCCAACCCAACGACTACCTGCGCGCTGACAAAACCATGTTAGCAGAACTAACTAGCTTAACCGCCTACGATTGTGTCTTAGAATACATGTTAAATACCACGCGCTTAACCCAAGCCATCGCTTTTAATCACTTCACTGAGCGAACGTCGCAGCCAGCTAGCCTATTACAACCAGGACTGCACCAAGCGCAAGCTAAGGGACTTGTGACCTTAAGTGACTCGCATTGGCAACTAACTCCACTCGGCTTACGCTTTAATACCGACCTACAAAGCTTCTTCTTACCTGAGTGAAAAATCAGCCAAGTGAGGTGTCGCCAATTGCAACAAGTCGTTAGCAAATAAAATAATCTGCTCGTTTGCTATACCACAATGAAAATAAACTTGCTCTGCTGCCTCGATGCTGATGTCATAATAAGTTGGCAGGTTTAGTAACAATCCAAACGGTGGAATATCGCCAACCTCTAAGCCAAAACGTTCCTGTATAACGGCTGCTTGTTCAAATTCGCATTTTTCTTGCACCAATTCTGCCACGCGTTTCATGTCAATCTTGGCGTTTAATGGTAAATTAAACTGGTAATTTTTCTTGGATTGCTTGCCGCGTAAAATCAGTGCCTTAATACCCACAACGGCTGGATCAGGTGCCTCTGTGTGCAGTGTGTACGGATACGGGTTACTTTTTAGTAACCGGATTATCTCATTACGAATATTTTCCTTACCAAAAAACACACGGGCCTTAATGCGATTACCGGCAATGCGTTTCGTATCCGACGGAAATAACGCTGCCCCACGAATATTTTTTAATTTAAGCAGCGTCATCGTCAGGCGCTCCAATCCCATCCCAAACCCACCATGCACTGGCATACCGTATTTAAATACACTTAAATAATCCTCGAAATGCGCGGCGTCCAAGCCCTTTAGCTCAAGACCTGCTAGCATGGAGGCAAAGGTGTTTCGGCGTTGGCCACCTGAGGTAATTTCGGTGCCGGCGCACAATAAATCAAACGTATTGGTTAGTTCAGGCGTATCATCATTCGGATAAGAATAAAAGGGTCGCTTTGTAGTTTTCCAGTCGGTAACAAACACCAGCTCAGTGCCATACTGCTCGAGTGCGTACTGACAAATTTCTTTTTCTGCCGCGGGACTTAAGTCTTCTTCATCGCGCTCATCAATGCCAGTAC
>DAIDLK010000181.1:0-1571 GCA_027449525.1 Legionellaceae bacterium
TTCAGGGAAAAAAACTTCAGGTGAGCGATTGTATCCAGGCTTGGTCGAACCGTCATCCTGAACTTATTGCGCGCTGGGACGCCATGCTCACGAATTTACGTTCGACTTCACCTCTGAATTACACGATGTTTTTTGTGGCCATTCGAGAGCTAGCCGATTTAACCCAAACTACGTTACAGGTAGCACAAGAACTCTAGGAGGCGTTCAATGGAGCATAACAGGGAAGTTGGGTCATATGCCTTTGTTTCGAAACTGTTGCATTGGCTGATTGCATTGGTTGTGCTGGGTATGTTGAGTATTGGTTTTTTTATGAGTAGTTTACCGGATCAGTTGCAGCCTTTGGTCTATTTGTTGCACAAATCCTTTGGCTTGACCGTATTGGGTTTAATGGTGTTGCGCTTAGCGGCAATCACTTATTATGGTCGACCTCGATTACCGAGTAGTGTGGCCTTGTGGGAAAAAATTGCTTCTCGCACAATCCAATATAGTTTTTACGCTCTGTTAGTGGTTATTCCGTTGTCTGGGTGGATGATGTCCACCGCTAGTGGTCGGGTACCGAATTATTTTGGTTTACTATTGCTACCATTTCCGGGTATTTCACTGAATAAGACCCTGAGTCATCAAGCCGATGTTGTTCATTGCGTGCTAGCCTGGGTTTTACTAGTTACGGTTGGCCTGCACATTGCAGGAGGGTTGAAACACTTGTTGTTTAATCGTGATCAAGTGTTTCAACGCATGTGGTTTTAAGCAGTTGACCATTGCCAGTGATTATCTGGCGGTTGATGGCGGCTTTAGCCCCTACCTTGATGTCTTGGAATGCGGCTGCTGTTCGCTCGTTGCATCGTCTTGTGCGAAGATTCGCTTTTTGTATTGGCGTGTTGAATTGTTTTCATTCGTATCTGCCTGAAAAAAATGACTTAATTGGTCTTGTTCGGATAATTGGGTTAACAGTATGGGACTGGGTTCGATGTCGCTGGCGGGGATAACGCCAAGAATACTGTTGTCCGAATGATAAATGACTTCTTCAGGTTTTCCCCAGTCTGAATCGAGGTTAAGGTGATACCGACTAACGTTTGCTTGAGGTCCAATATGACCATGGACGTTGATGGCATTGAACGGTAACTCGTCTCTTGGTGCAAATCGATTCCATAATAGGTTGTGGATGGGATCGTTTTCTCCCATTCGAAACTCGTACTGAGTATTGTTTTCAAAACGAAAGGCCTCTCTGGAAAGAAGCTCAGTGACAGTCGTTGCTTGAACACGCTCTTGCAGTTTTACATTGATTTGATCAAGGCTATTCATGAGTGTTTGCTTAGAACTTAGCTGGAATGGTACTTCAAAAAAAGTAGCAAGCTGTTTTAATGTTGTCCCGTCAATGGGTGCATGCGTGAATAAATAAAACGTGCTGTCATTTGGTTGAGCATAGCCGATGAAGCATAAATGCTTTTTGTAAGCACGCTCAGCCAGTTGTTTAAATTTTTGTTCGACCAAAGGCAGCCGATTGTTAAGTTCGATGTAATTATCCAGTGAAGCAAGCTGACCTGGTTTAAGTGGCATGAGCTGTATTTCAC
>DAIDLK010000181.1:1581-1837 GCA_027449525.1 Legionellaceae bacterium
AATTTTGGAAGGCACTTGACTTGTGTCAAGCTTGTTAAGAATTAGCATCGTAAAAAAATCATTTTTGCCGCGATCAGCAAATTCATCGCCTAAAAAATTGATAAATCCAGGTAAATGGTTGATGGTTGCGCGATTAACGATGGCTTCAAAACGAGATAAATCCTCGGCGGTTAGCTGGTTGGTTGGTTTATCATAGATGCCCCATGCTTCAGAAAAATCATCTTCATTTTCCAGTGCTAACACATCATATCGCAGC
>DAIDLK010000182.1 GCA_027449525.1 Legionellaceae bacterium
CAAATTGCATAAAGACGCTCTAAGCCAAACAACTCTTCGTGAGCGGCAATTTGAAAGACACTATCGGCGGAGGTATAAACGATGGGTTGACCCGATTGACAATGTGTCTCTCCCAGTTGTTCGATAATATCCGTGCCTGAAGCGTGTACCTGCCCCAACACGCCAGGTAAATTGGCTTGCTGAATCAACTGTGTAATTAATTCATCTGGAAAGCAGGGCGTTTGCTGTGGAAAATACCCCCAATCAAACAAGACCGGGACACCAGCAAGTTCCCAATGCCCACTGGGGGTATCTTTACCAAAGCTTTGCTCCACAGCATAACCAAAATGGCTAAGGGGCGTCTCTTTCAGAATATCCCCATAAAAAGCGGTCTCTCCCGAACTGGCTACTGCGGCATGGTATAAGCCTAAACGTGCTAAATGCGGGATTGATAAGGGATTTATCCGGTTTTGATGCGTAGTTTGCACAATGTGCGCAAACGTATTAGCGCCTTCGTCACCATAAGCCGGAGCATCAAGGCTAGCTCCAATACCAAGCGAATCCATCAATAACACACAAGCGCGCGCAGAAATCATTGTTTCATTCTCTCAGCAAGATTTGGTGCTTCTCGCAAACCACTCACTAACAACCAGGCGATCATGAAACCAAACGGTAATAAAACGGCAGCTGATTGATACGACGCGAACGGATAAACAGGCACCCCAGCGACCAAGCGCATTCCGCCCCAATAGACCAACAAATGGGAAAAACCATTTTGAAACACAATATACCCACCCTGCAACATGATTGACACAAGGCTAATCGACGAAGCAACCCTATCCACCGGACTCTTCTCTGCCACCAGGGCATAGCTAATCACTTGCGAAGAGGTGGTAATACCTAACAAGAAAAATAAAGCACTCATACCCCATGTCCCGACGGGTGCGTATAAAATAGCGCACACTACTAGCGCAGAAACGATCGCACCAGCACGCATCGGTGTTAAGCGTGAGCCGATACGGTCAGACCACCATCCAATCAAAGGTCCACCTAGCATTGCGCCTAGAAATAAAAGTCCGTTCACAAAGGCAGCGGTTTCCTGTGGTACCTGTAAGCGTTGCATTAAATACAATTGCCCCATCACGGCACCAAAAATAGCCACCCCCATGTTCATTAAACTGGCATACAAACCAGCAATTAATGTTTCTTGATTCAAAAAAGCTTGCTGAGTGGCTAACCACATATTCTGTAATTTAGGCGGTGCCACCGTTGTTCCGTCTGGCGCATCTTGAATACCCAGTAGCATTACCCCCAACATGAGTAAGCCCGCCAGACTAACCTGGAAGAGCGCCCCCCGCCAACCCAAGTAAGCAACTAAGCTCATTAACGGGTACTGGGCTAATAACCCACCGGTCATTGCCACCGTAACAATTGCACCGGTTACTAACGCCATTTGCTTCGGTGGAAACCAGCGTGACGCAATGCGGACTGGTCCTAAAAAACAAAAAGCACTGCCGGCACCGATAATAAGCCGACAAACAAGAGCGACAGAATAGGTATCGGTACGCGCCAACACCACCGTGCTGCCAATGCAAAACGTCATGGAAATTAGCAAAATTCGTTTAACTGAAAAACGATCTAATAAAATACCGGCAACCAACAGTAGTATCACGTTCGCAAAATAATACGCGCTGGACAAAATGGTCATATCGCCCGCTTGAACATGAAAATCACGCATGATGTCGTCAGCTATTGACGCAAACATATTACCCTGAATAAACTCATAAAAAAACAATAACGAAGCAGCAAAGCACACCAACCAAGGACGCAATAGATGTCTCCACGTACTCAGG
>DAIDLK010000183.1 GCA_027449525.1 Legionellaceae bacterium
AAAGGCAAGACACGACCCCTGTTTGTCGCTGTTTCTCGTTAAGCCGCGGCACGTAGGCGGTAGGTGAAATGTCAACAGACCCTAGTTAGGCGTAAAGAAAATAATTCGGATACATCGTCAAGCTTTAGCATTTGCGCCATGGGGGTCGGCCATGTTAGTCAAATAATTGCTCAAATTTTGACATTACTTTTTGTAATACATCTTCCTCAGTCCCCCCCTGAATGGCTTCCCATTCTTCAGTAATGTCATATATTAATAATTCTTCTTCGCAAAGTTCATTGATGTTTGTTGGATAAATACAAAAATAGTCTCTTCTTCTAATGATAGGAAAAAAGCAATTCTCACGCTGATAGATATCCATAACGTAGTGCAGCTTTTCTGAGCCATCGACAGAATAAATAGGTTCAAGATCATATCTTGCAACAAATTTCGAAATTTTAAATGTTGTCATAAGTGCACGGAGTACAATGTTTTCTTTGACAACCTAGTGGTGAAGTTGCCGCTCTTTTAGCTGCAGTACAAATTTTAGTACGAGGAGTTCCGGTTTTCATCGTTGCATGTCCAATCACATAGTCAGGGCAGCGTACTTTTGGATTTAATTGCTTAAAATAGCATTTAGTAGCTGCACGAGTGTAGCCCGCTATTAAATTCTCATGGAGAATTTTAGACAAGGGATCAAAATCCTTAAGTTCTTTTGAAGGTATTTGCGATAAATAGTAGCTGGTAGCTCCTTGTTCAATAATATCGTTATTATCAGAGGCAAAACTTAACATCGGCAACATAGACACGCATAAGTATAAACTTACAACGTATTTTTTCATTTTATTTCTCCGTAAAAATTTATTACTATAACTAGTTATCCTTTCCAGCTTGATATTCTAAAATATCCCCTGGTTGACACTGTAAATAGTGGCAAATGGTGTCCAATGTCGATAAACGAAATGCTTTAGCTTTTCCAGTTTTTAATATGGACAAATTCTGTTCTGTGATACCTATTGCCTCAGCTAATTCTTTTGAACGTATTTTTCTTTTTGCCAACATAACGTCTAAATTTACAATAATGGTCATTGCCTTTCCTTATACAGTCAGTTGTTGTTCTTCACGAATCTTACAACCCTCTAGCATAATCCAGGAAATAAGGATAACCATCAGGGCGACTAGAATAACGCCTATGTTGGTATGATCAAGTGTTATTGAGGAAAAACGATGCCCTGGTGGATTATGCCAGGTTAATATAAAGCCCATCAATGCTTGGTATAGAGCATTAATGATTTGGGTGACAATGAGGGCATATCCAATATTTCGGATATATCGAACGTTATCAGCCGCAAAAATTACGCCTTGCTCATATAATTTAAATAATCGAATCAGCAAGGACAACATATATAGTTGTATTAACAAAGGAAGACAACCCGCTACCAATGCGAGCATTTTTTCTGAAATACTGAGTGGATGCAAAATATTATCCGCATAAGCAGCAGGGACATAGTTGAGGTTAATCACCCCCTTAACCATTTTAAATGTACCTGCTGATTGTACCCAGGCAACAATTAGCAGTACGGGTAAAGCAACCAATAGAATTTGAAATAACACTCTAAAAAGTAAACTGGTTTTTTTGATTTTATTCATTTCTCTCTCACT
>DAIDLK010000184.1 GCA_027449525.1 Legionellaceae bacterium
CAAACGAATCCGCTGTTGGTGGAGATCACTCAGCACCTGGCGAGCTTGCTCTGCCGATAGCGACGAATTATAAAAAGCGGCTTGGATCCCATGCGAGGTTAACGCACTGACTTGATCTTCCATCAACGCTATCAAGGGCGACACCACGATGGCCACCCCATGGCGCAATAACGCTGGAATTTGATAGCACAGGGATTTTCCGCCACCGGTTGGCATTAAGACTAATAAATCTTGTCCGCTCACCAGATCATGAATAATATCGGCTTGTGGTGGACGAAAGCTGTCAAAACCGTAATAATCTTTTAATAGTTGCAACGCGGTGGTTGCCGATGTGGCAATAACCGTAGCCACGGCTAGCGTGAAACAGGCACTGATGAAAAAGTATTCACCGCTTCAAGATAGGCCTCTTCCATACCCAATGTCTGAGTGCGTTGATTGGATTCAGCTTGAGCAGGGGGTTTAGCAGGAAACATACTCCACATCCCGGTGTTGGCATTAGACGTGGCCGAAATGCTAATAAAATAAGAAAACAATTACAAGATAATTCATTAAGGATACCCTATGGCTGACATTTTGTTTCAGGTTAGACGGCACATTGGCTTAATTACCCTCAATCGCCCCCATGCGCTAAATGCCATTAACCACGCCATGACCCGGGCCTTACAGAATCAACTTGCCACCTGGGAGGCTGACCCACGCGTGCATGCCATCGTTATTCAAGCTGCTGATGGACGTGCCTTTTGTGCTGGTGGTGATGTGCGTGATTTGGCTCAGCGTGGCCAGCAGGATCCCCTCACAGCACTCGATTACTTTTATGATGAATACCGCTTAAACGCGCAAATTCATCGCTTGGGTAAACCGTATATTGCCATCATGAACGGCTTAACCTTCGGCGGCGGAGTCGGTGTTGCGCTACACGGCTCTCATCGTGTGGCAGGTGAACAGTTTGCGTTTGCCATGCCAGAAAATCATATCGGTTTCTTTCCCGATATTGGTGCGAGTCATCTTTTTTCCCAGCTTCCAGAGGCTATTAGTCATTATGTCAGTTTAAGCGGACACCGCCTAAATGCCATGCAAGCGAAAGCATATGGTCTTATTGATTATACTATTTCCCAACAGCGCCACGCTGAACTTATTCTACAACTAACCGCACTTGATTTACGCACGGACGCCCAAGCGCGCGTAGGCGATTTTCTTACTGGCTTTCAAGAACCTCTGGCCTTAAACGACACGGCGCATGCGTTTGATGCGGATGAGGTGGCAGCTTGCTTTACTCATAATAATATCCCGAGCATCCTGCAGGCCCTCCAATCGTCCAGCAGCACCTGGGCACGACAAACGCTGTATACCCTCAACAAGTGCTCACCCACGAGTTTATGGGTTAATTTAGCGCAATTACAACGCACACGGGGTTTACTGCTCAGCGAATGTTTAGAAATAGACTATACGTTAGCGTACCATTTTTTGCATCAGGCTGATTTTTATGAGGGCGTTCGCGCACGCCTAATTGATAAAGACCAAACACCGCGTTGGTTGCCGGCACCAACGCAAACAGAATCTTATTTTATCAAGCCAAATGCTGAGTGGACCCTGCAATTAAGT
>DAIDLK010000185.1 GCA_027449525.1 Legionellaceae bacterium
TGAAACCATGCAGACTGCCAAAACACACACACACACACACACACGCGCGCGCGCGCGCGCGCAATTCAGACCTGTTTGAGAAATTGCTCGGTTACGTTGAGGCGGTAATGAAAGAGGCACTTGTAGACACATCCGCTCAGGTTTCTCAGCGTACCAAGCACGCATCCCGGCCTTATCATCGTAGGCAGAACTCAATTGTTCGATCATGGCATCAACGCGAGCCGGATCAACAACCATTTCATGTTTTTTAACGTACTCAGCAAACAGCAATCCCATGTGAACGCGGCGACGCGCTTGAGCCTCGAATAAAACACGTGGAAAATCTGGAATTTTTTCATTCTCTGAGTGCTCATGGCCGAATACTCGGTGGTACATCTCGTGTTTTAAATGAGCAATTTCACGTTCAATTAATGCATTTGGAACGTCAAATGGATTAACTGCTAATAAGGCATCAAATATCGTTTCGCGGTTAAGACTACCTAGACGTCGCCTCAGCTCACGGACCATGTTGGCTTTTATGTCATTTTTAAGTGCATCTAACCCACCCTCCTTAATATTGAATAAGGCAGCGAAATCATCATTTAATTCTGGAAGGCGGCCTTGCTCAATTGATTTGACTACTACGTCGAAACGTACCGCTTGACCCGATAGTTTTGTGTCGTGGTATGTTTCAGGAAACGTTAGATTCAACACCAATGGTTCATTGAGAGTTGCTCCAATCAAACCGGTTTCAAAGCCGGCAATCATTTGTTGGTCACCAATCACTAGCTGATAATCTTTTTCCTGGGCATTCGGCAGGACTTGGCCATGCAAAAAACCGGTGAAATCGATCGTCACACGATCACCCTCTGCCACAGCACGAGTGACACTGGTCCAGTGTTTATTTTGCTCACGTAATTTTTCCAGCAACACCACAACATCTGCGTCTTCAACTTCGGCTTCAGCTACTTCGAGTTGCGTTTGTGCTAATTCATGCACGCTAAATTCTGGAAAAATTTCAAATTGTGCCGTGTAGGTAAAATCTTCGCCAGCAATTAGTTTACCAGGTTCTATGCTAGGCGTTCCTGCTGGCACCAGGGCATGCTGATTGAGTGCATCGTACAAAGTGGACTGCACCATTTCTCGTGCTACTTCGTCGCGCACACCATCTGCGTAGCGCTGTTTAATCACCTGAAGCGGTGCTTTTCCCTGCCGGAAACCATGCACTTTCACGCGGTTCACCAGATTCAGTAAGCGCGCAGAGACTGCTTCCTCAATGACCGCCGTCGGCACTGAAACCGTGACTTTACGCTCTAAACCACTCAACGTTTCAACAGAAACAGACATTTTTTCACCTCACCGTATTGATATAAGGACTACATGCAAAAAAACAAGAACTCTTTCGAGCACACTTGCTTTAGTGTAATTTGGTACGAAAGGAGAGACTCGAACTCTCACGGGTTACCC
>DAIDLK010000186.1 GCA_027449525.1 Legionellaceae bacterium
GGGCGGCGAGTATGCGTCATCAGCCACTTATTTAAGCGAAATGGCAACAAAAAATTCACGTGGTTTTTATTCTAGTTTTCAATACGTCACCCTGATTGCAGGTCAATTGCTGGCTTTAGTTGTTTTGATTGTTCTGCAAAAATGGTTACTCACTCAGCAACAGCTTGAGCAATGGGGTTGGCGCATTCCATTTGCACTCGGTTCACTATTTTCGCTTGTGGCGCTCTACTTGCGTTACGGCATGTTAGAAACCACGGCTTTTTGCGCGCAAAAAGCTCAACAGCGGAATGAACCGTTGATTTACACATTAAGTCGTTACCCGAAAGAAATCCTGATTGTGGTTGGCTTAACAATGGGCGGAACGCTGGCCTTTTACACTTTTAGTACTTACATGCAAAAGTTTCTAATTAATACGGTTGGCTTCAGTAAAGATCAAGCGACATTGATTTCAGCCGCATCGCTGTTTATTTTCATGCTACTACAGCCTTTCGTGGGCGCACTGTCTGATCGCGTTGGACGACGGCCCGTACTGATTTATTTTGGTGCTCTGGGTACGCTTGCCACCGTGCCAATCCTCTCAATGCTACAATTCGTTGAAAGCAGTTGGGCGGCGTTCGCGCTCATTCTCTTGGCCCTGGCTATTATCAGTGGCTACACCTCAATTAATGCCGTGGTCAAAGCAGAGTTATTCCCAGTAGAAATTCGCACCCTTGGTGTTGGTTTACCGTATGCGGTCACCGTATCAATTTTTGGCGGAACCGCTGAATACGTAGCGTTGTGGTTTAAAAGTATTGGCCTGGAAGCAGGTTTCTATTGGTACGTAACCACCTGCATTGCTTGCTCGCTCCTTGTGTATTATCGTATGCCTGACACCAAAACCAATGCCCTCTAGCCCTTATGTCAAACGCCCACACACCGGTTATGCAACATTATCTAAGCGTTAAAGCCGCCCATCCTGAGCAGTTATTATTTTACCGCATGGGCGATTTTTACGAATTATTTTTTGATGATGCCAAACGTGCCGCGAAATTACTCGATTTAACCTTAACCCATCGCGGCCAATCAGCCGGCGCCCCAATTCCGATGGCCGGTATTCCACACCACGCCATTGACAGTTATTTAGCACGTCTAGTTAAACTAGGCGAATCGGTCGTGTTGTGTGAGCAGGTGGGTGAGGCAATTGGTGGGAAAGGGCCAATGGAACGCCAAGTTACTCGGATCATCACTCCTGGTACACTCACCGATGAAGCACTGATGGATGCAAAACGCGACAATTTATTGTTAGCCATTCACCGCGTTAAACAACAGATTGGGCTCGCTTGGGTTGATTTGAGTGGTGGTCGGTGCTATCTGCTGCAAGTGGACGACGAAGAGAGCCTGCTGGCGGAACTCAGTCGTCTTAAACCCGCTGAATTATTGCTCGA
>DAIDLK010000187.1 GCA_027449525.1 Legionellaceae bacterium
GCAAGGCAATATCAATGAGTCTAGTAATAATAAACGAGCTCGAGATGATCCTGACAGTGAAGATGAAGCGCAACAAACTCAATTGAACAAGAAGCGCTGTTGATAAGTTACTGATCAACCGCTACCCTCAGTGTATCAAACCACGAGGGGCGGCTTTTTGTCTCTATGTCATTAAACCCAACGCACGAACAGCATCACGTTCACTGCGAAGTTCTTGTAAGGTTTTTTGCAATTGCGCGTGACTATACTCGTTGAGCACAACATCATCGACCACTTGCAAACGACCCTGCACCGTTCGACACGGATAGGAGAAGATTAAGCCTTTATCCACACCGTATTGACCATCCGAATGCAGTGCCATGGAATACGACTCACCGACCACAGTCTCCTGCAGAATATGGGCTACCCCTTGTAAAATCGCGTTAGCCGCTGAAGCCGCCGAAGAGGCACCACGTGCTTTAATGACCGCCGCACCGCGTTGCTGTATGGTTTGTACAAAGGTTTCTTGTAACCAATGCTCATCGGCAATCACCTCTGCTGCTGAAAGGCCATTAATTTTAGCATGATAAAAATCGGGGTATTGTGTGGCGGAATGATTGCCCCAAATGGTCATTTCACTAATTGCTGTAATCGCAACTTCGGCTTTTTTAGCTAGTTGCGCACGGGCACGCAGCTCGTCTAACATCGTCATTGCGTAAAAACGATCGTTCGGTACATCAGGCGCATGGTGGCTCGCAATCAAACAATTGGTATTACACGGATTACCGACGACAAACACGCGCACGTCGTCAGCGGCGTACTGATTAATGGCTCGACCTTGCTCAATAAAGATGCCACCGTTCACTTTTAACAAATCTGCACGCTCCATGCCTTGCTTGCGCGGAACAGAACCCACCAAGAGCGCCCAATTTACACCATCCATAGCCTCGTTTAAATTAGCGGTGCACAACACGCGCTTTAACCGTGGAAACGCGCAGTCTTCAAGCTCCATGGCTACCCCGTGCAATGCGTCAAGCACCTCTGGCCGCTCCAATAAATTCAGCTCCACATCGACGTTTGGGCCAAATAATTGACCAGAGGCAATTCGAAACACTAAGGCATAGCCAATTTGACCTGCTGCTCCAGTTACCACAACGCGCATTGTTTTATTCACACGAACCTCCCAAAATGATTTGGTAACGACTAAAACGTCATTCTAATATAAAATACGCAATTACGCTCTTTTCTTATGGCTGTTACCTCTGTACTACTCCATTAAATTAATTTTGTCTTTTGATTCCAGATTGATTAGACT
>DAIDLK010000188.1 GCA_027449525.1 Legionellaceae bacterium
ATATACCCAACGCGAATCAATTTTAGGAATTATTTAGCTACAAACTCCGCTACCTACGTCCCGTGCTTTATGCACGGGATCCAGCGATGCTGATAAAAATTGGATCCCGCTGACAAGCAGCGGGACGTAGCGTAGGGGAAATAGGCAGTCCGTCAGCTGTTAATCAGCATTTAAAAGCCGGAAATTACTTGTCAGTAAAGAATCCAATTCCGGCTTGTATTGCTGAATGTTTTCAAAAAATTCCAGCGTCACCTCTTTGAAAGTATTGAATTTCTCATAATATTTGTTGTAAAGCACTTTCTTCTTCATGAACTTCCAAAGTCGTTCAATTAAATTCAAATTAGGTGAATACGAGGGCAAAAAGACCAATTGAATTTTTGAGTTTTCTAAAAATTGACCAACTAATTTTGAACGGTAATACCGAGCATTGTCACAAATCACATAAATAATATCGGCTAATGGATAAGCCGCTTCAACTTGTTTCAGTAACTCGATTGTTGATATGGCGTTAATGCTTTCATCTTCTCGGGTGATCACAGCATGCGTTTCTGAATCTAATGCGCCATTAATATTCACACGTTGACGGCCAGTATTACTTTTAACAATATTATCCTGACCTTTTTTAATCCAACCATAAGCAAGCATAGTATTATGTTGCGGGTGAACGCCATCCATATACAAAATGGGATCATCCTTACCTTTGCTTGCTTTCAAGGCTTCTAGCTGCGCTAAAAATTGCTCTTGCTGCTTTTTGTCAGCTTTTGCCGGAACTAACTTCGACTTTTTATACGTAAACTTTAAACGATGTAACAAATCGGTCATCCCACTCACCGTGTATGAAACATCATACTGCTCATACACATACGCGATGATAGCCTCTACCGTAAGATAAGTATTTTGTTCAAGGTGAGTATTTAACTCGTTTAATTGGATGGCGGATAGTTTTGAGACGGAACCTTGATAGTGATCCGCTATGAGCGCCTTAATGCCACCTGATTGGTAGCGTTTCACATAATTTCTCAGCGTTTCTTCGTCTAACATCAGTATTTCGACGACATCTTCTACAGAAAAGCCTACCCCCAATGAATAAACAGCCTTTATCCGATCAGCTGCGCGCTTATCTTTGCAAGCACGATGAGCTTGTTTCAGAGCAATGATTTCTGCGGATGTAAGTGTTAAGCCGTTCATGCCATATAGCATGATCCCATTAATTAAAATTGCAAGTGATTTTTGAGGGGTGATTCCTAAATTTCATTCGCGAAGCGTATA
>DAIDLK010000189.1 GCA_027449525.1 Legionellaceae bacterium
CGCCGCGCGCGATGCCGAGGGTTCGCAGCACGTTCGCGAAACGCCACGAGCGGCGCTGCAACTCGGCGTAAGTGAGGTCGACGCGGTTCCAGTGCCGATCGATGAAGCGGACCGCGCGTCGGTCCCCATGGCCCTGCGCGATGTGCCGGCCGACGGTTTCGGCGGCGATGTTGAGCGTCGGGTCGGTGCGGCCGGTGAGGGCAAGGCGCGCGTCGGCCCAGCTGAACGTGCGGCGCGCCTCCGCATAATTCGTGAGGTAGTGGCCGGGGCCGCCCGGCGCGCCCGCCTTCTGGATCGCTCGCGTGCTCATGGCCCCTCGCTTGCCCGAGTCGAGCGAATTATGGGCGGCACGGTGCCGAAATGACGATCCGCGAATCCACCTAGACGGGCAGGGCGCGCATTGCCAGTCGATTCTCGTTAAGCGAGAATGGCCGCCCGCCGCCACCCCCAGGTCCGGCGGTCTTCAGCCCCGATGGCTAGGTGGCAGAATGGTCATGCAGCGGCCTGCAAAGCCGCGTACGCCGGTTCGATTCCGACCCTAGCCTCCATTTGCCACCGGCGATGTGCCAGTAAATCAAGCAGTTGAAAGCTAACGTGCCGCTACGGCGCGGGTGAAAATCCGCTCTTGACGGCTCGCGCCTGCGGCTTTGACGCGGGCGAACTCGCCGATGCGCTCCAGTCGGCGCGGTTGCCGCATCTCGTCGCCGCGCTCGACCAGACCGACAACTGGATGCAGCGGCTGTCGCCGGGCGAGCAACAGCGACTTGCCGTCGCGCGGGGGCTGCGGGCGGTTCCGGACTGGCTGTTCATGGATATTGCCATGTTGTTGAACGGCGAACCGCCAGCGGCCGGATTCGATCAGCCGTTCGCTCTGCTGCTCGGCTGCCATGGACGGATCGAACGAATGGACCGGCTGCTGGTGCGGCTGCTGACGCATGTGCGCCAGCGGGCCAGCAACGTCGAGGCGCGGCAGGCGGCGACCAAGGTGCTGCGCTATTTCGGCATTGCTGCGCCGAAGCACCACGAGGATGAGGAACGGCACGTGTTCCCGCTGCTGTGCGAGTGGGGCAGCACCGGATTTGTCGAACTGCTCGACGGTCTCGAAACCGACCACTGCGAACTCGCGACGCTGTGGCAGACGCTGCGTCCGTGGCAGGAGCAGGCCGAGGCCGGAATTGAACCGCGGCGTTGCGGCGGGGCGTCA
>DAIDLK010000190.1:0-354 GCA_027449525.1 Legionellaceae bacterium
CCTGCTGGACGCCGGCAAGGCCTACTGGGCCTACGAGACGCGCGAGGAAATCGACGCGATGCGCGCCGCGGCGATGGCGCGCGGCGAAAAGCCCCGCTACAACGGCCATTACCGCGACCTGGGGGCGCCCTTCCGCGACGACCCCAACCGCGTGTTGCGCTTTAAGAATCCGCTTGCCGGCAGCGTGCTGTTCGAGGATGCGGTGAAGGGCCGCGTGGAGTGGCGCAACGAGGAGCTGGACGATCTGGTGCTGATTCGATCCGACGGCTATCCAACCTACAACTTCGCGGTGGTCATCGACGACATCGACATGCGCATCAGCGAGGTGATCCGCGGCGATGACCACGTCAACAA
>DAIDLK010000190.1:364-1185 GCA_027449525.1 Legionellaceae bacterium
CCGCGCCAGATCAACCTGTACCACGCGTTGGACGCGCCGCTGCCGCGCTTCGCGCACCTGCCGATGATCCTGGGGCCGGACGGACAGAAGCTGTCCAAGCGTCATGGTGCGGTCGGCGTGATGCAGTATCGCGAGGATGGTTTCCTGCCGCAGGCGCTGCTGAACTACCTGGTGCGTCTGGGTTGGTCGCACGGTGATCAGGAAATCTTCTCGCGCGCCGAGATGATCGCGCTGTTCGATATCGGCGATGTCAACCAGTCGGCATCGCGCTTCGACGTGGCCAAGCTGAGCTGGCTCAACCAGCACTACCTCAAGACCATGGATCCGGCAGAGCTGGTGCCCGAACTGCGCTGGCACCTGCTGCGCGCCGGCATCGAGCCTGCCGGCGGTCCCGCGCCCGAGGATGTGATCGTCGCGCTGCGCGAGCGCGTGCACACGCTGCGGGACATGGCCGAGCGCGCGCGCATCTGGTATGCGCCGATCGGCGCCTGGGACGAGCAGGCCGTGGCCAAGCACCTCGGCGCCGCCGGTGCGCGCGACGCGCTGCTGGCTGTGCACGCGCGCTTCGCCGCGCTGGCCACATGGACGCCCGAGCAGGTGCATGCGGCGATCAGCGCCACGGCGACGGCACTGGGCGTGGGCATGGGCAAGATCGCACAGCCGTTGCGCGTGGCGATCACCGGGACGGCCGTCTCCCCGGCAATCGAACACACAGTGTTTCTGGCCGGACGGCGCGAGGCGCTGGCGCGCATCGAGGCGGCACTGGCGCGCGCGGGATGACGCGCGGTCGTGCCATTGCTGGCGCGCAATGTGGCGGTTGT
>DAIDLK010000191.1 GCA_027449525.1 Legionellaceae bacterium
GTGCTCGGCGCGGTGGTGGTGCATCTGCAGCGACAGCGTGGCGCCTGGCTTGACGGTGATGCGCTTGACCTGAAAGCGCTCGGCGGCGTCGATCGAGTCATAAGCGCCCCAGGGTCGGTACACCTTGCGATGCCAGGTGGCCTCGCCGCGCTGCTCCTGCTTGAGCTGCTGCGCGATCTGCTTGACCTGTTGCACGTGATCGCGATGCGCCACCAGCAGGGCGTCGTCGGTGTCCACCACCACGATGTCCGCCAGGCCCAGCAGCGCCACCAGACGACGCTCGCTCCAGACGTAGCTGTCGCGGCAGTCCAGCGCCAGCACGTCGCCGCGGTGTGCATTGCCCTGGCTGTCCTTGTCGCCCACCTGCCACAGCGCCGACCACGAACCGAGATCGCTCCAGCCGATGTCCACCGGCAGCACGGCGGCGTGCGCGGTCTTTTCCATCACCGCGTAGTCGATCGAGTCGGCCGGGCATGCGGTAAAGGCGGCGGCGTCCAGTCGCAGGAAATCGGCATCGCGGCGCGCGCCGCCCAGCGCGGCACGGCAGGCCGCCAGCATCGCCGGCTGCAGACGCTCGAGTTCGTCCAGATAGCGCTGCGCGGCGATCAGAAACATGCCGCTGTTCCAGTAGTAATCGCCCGCGGCCAGATACTGCGCGGCGCGTGCGGCGTCGGGTTTCTCGACGAAGCGCCGCACGCCGCGCACGCCATCGCCCGCCGCTGCGTGGATGTAGCCGTAGCCCGTCTCCGGCGCCTGCGGCACGATGCCGAACGTGACCAGCTTGCCGGCTTGCGCCGCCGGCAGCGCGGCCCGCACGGCGCTGCGGAAGGCCGCGGCGTCGCGCACCACATGGTCGGTGGGCAGCACCAGCAGCACGGCATCACCGCCGTGCAGCCGCAGCGCCTCCAGCGCGGCCACGGCGATGGCAGGCGCGGTGTTGCGGCCCACCGGCTCCAGCAGCAGCGCGGCCGGCACGCAACCCGCCTCGCGCAACTGCTCGGCCACGATGAAGCGATGCTCCTCGTTGGCCACCACCAGCGGCGCGGCCGCTTCCAGCCCATCCAGGCGCAGCCAGGTGTCCTGCAGCAGCGTATGCGCGCTGACCAGCGGCAGGAACTGCTTGGGATAGGCCTCGCGCGACAGCGGCCACAGGCGCGTGCCGGA
>DAIDLK010000192.1 GCA_027449525.1 Legionellaceae bacterium
GTATATACCCGTGATCTTTCAAAATGCTTGCATTGAACAAAAAAAGGGATCATGCTTTGCGGCATGAAACGACTGCATCTAACATCAGAAGAAAAAACAGCTCTCGAACTAGCTCATCATACTTGTGAGAACGGGAAAGAAAGAGATCGCATCAAAGCGATATTGTTACGCTCAGAAGGCTGGACTGTTCCTCAAATAAGTCAGGCACTTCGCCTTCATCAATCAACCATTATTCGACACCTGCATGATTATCAAGCCGGTAAATTAAAAAATGAAAGCGGTGGCTCTTCGGCACAACTGAATGAAACGCAAACACAAGAGCTGATTGCTCATTTGGAAACAAACCTCTACCACCACAATCATCAAATTATTCTATATGTGAAAGAGCATTACGGTGTTACCTATACGATTCCAGGTATGCACAAATGGCTGCATCGCAATGGTTTTAGTTATAAAAAACCTAAAGGACGTCCTCACAAAGCGGATGCTGAACTACAAAAGCAATTCATTGCTGAGTACCAAAAGCTGAAAGAAGAAGTGGGTGAAAATGAACCCATTCTTTTCATGGATGCAGTACATCCGACCCAAGCAACAAAACTATCTTATGGGTGGATTAGAACAGGCGGGACAAAACATGTTGAAACAACGGCTAGTCGTACACGATTAAATATCATTGGAGCGATTCAGTTGGGTCATATTTCCGATGCAATCACGGGTGAATATGCAACAATTAATGGGGCTTCTGTCATTGAATTCATGAGTAAGGTTCGCACTCAATATGGTTCAAAAACCGTTCATTTGATTTTGGATCAGTCTGGCTATCATCGCTCTTCACCCGTGGCAGAAAAAGCTAGTCAACTCGACATCAAGCTTCATTTTCTACCACCGTATAGTCCCAATTTGAACCCGATAGAGCGTTTATGGAAAGTAATGCATGAAGAAGTTAGAAATAATCGATTCTTTAAAAGTGCAAAAGACTTTAAAGAGAGTATTACTGGTTTTTTTGAGAACATTTTGCCATGCATTGGAAATACATTGAATTCCAGAATTAATGACAACTTTCAAATGTTGAAAACATAGCATTTTGAAGTTTATTGGGTATA
>DAIDLK010000193.1 GCA_027449525.1 Legionellaceae bacterium
GTCTTCAGCAGCGCGTTGAAGGAGTGATTCGACAGCATGTGCACCTCGTCGATCAAGTACACCTTGAATCGGCCGCGGGTCGGCGCGTATTGCACGTTGTCCAACAGATCGCGGGTGTCGTCGACCTTGGTCCGGGAAGCCGCGTCGACCTCGATCAGGTCGACGAACCGGCCTTCGTCGATCTCGCGACAGGCGGCGCAGGTGCCGCAGGGATTCGAGCTGACGCCGGTCTCGCAGTTCAGCGATTTCGCGAGGATCCGCGCGACCGTCGTCTTGCCGACCCCGCGCGTCCCGGTGAACAGGAACGCATGGTGCACCTTGCCGCTGTCCAACGCGTTCGACAACGCGCGCAACACGTGCTCCTGCCCGACCAGCTCCGAGAACCTCTTCGGGCGCCATTTGCGCGCCAGTACGACGTAGCTCATGGGCTCGAGTTTAACGGTATCGCGTCGGTTGCGGATCGGATTCGGGGTGGCGGCCCGCGCCCGCAGGACTCCGGCGCCCGATCAAGTACCGCTACCGCTGCTCCCTTCCGGGCCTGACGGGGTTCACGGACGATCGTCGCGAAGATGCGAACGCGAGCCACCATGGACTCATCCCGGCGATTGGCGGAGAGGGAGGGATTCGAACCCTCGAACACCTTTTGGGGTGTTACTCACTTTCCAGGCGAGCGCCTTCGACCACTCGGCCACCTCTCCGCGCTCGGATCGCGGGCAGGCAAGCCTACCGGAGGTCATCGCGGCGGGCAAATCGGCGCGCGGCGGGCCGCCGCGCGCCGCGGCTCATCGCGGGTTTTCCCGGTATTTCGGCGGCTTCTCGAGGCAGGCGTCCTTGGCCGCGAGGGGCGGCGCACCGGCCGCCGCGGGCGGTATTCGCAGCGCCTCCTTCGACTCCGGGTCCTGCATTCCCTCGGGAACCCGCAGTGGCGCGATCACCTCGGCGCTCCGGTACTCCTCGTACCCGCCGCAGTGCGGCCGCAACAGGTGACAGCCGGACATCAATGCGGCGACGGCCGCGATTCCCATTGCCCGAATCGGTCTCATGAATTCGATTCCTCGTTGGAGATCCCGGCGGCGCGCATCGCGCGCC
>DAIDLK010000194.1 GCA_027449525.1 Legionellaceae bacterium
CACCAGGAAAGTCGGTTGCATGATGATGCCCCCGCCGGCCACGGCAAGTTCGCGTAGCAGATCACCGCTGGTGGCGTGGACGGCAGGATGGACCCGCACGCGAGTCACCTTGCCGTCGCCATCGGTGAACGGCCAGTCGTCACCAGCCCACAGGTAGCTGAAGCTCAAGGTTTCGTGTTGCGCCAATTCGGCAGGTTCGGACGGTGTCCCGTGGCGATTCAGATACCCAGGCGCTGCGCAGACCACCATGCTGACGGGCGCGATGCGGCGCGCGATCAGGTTCGGATCGAGCCGGCCGGCGATGCGCAGCGCGACATCGACACCTTCGTTGGCCAAGTCGACGACGCGGTCGGACAGGTCGATGTCCAGCCGCAACTGCGGATACCGGGCGCGAAATCCAGGCAGCAATGCCGCCAAGCGCATCACGCCGAACGATAACGGCGCTGACACCCGCAGTAGTCCGACCGGTTGTGCTGCCCCTTGGGCGGCAATGGTTTCCGCCTCGGCGATCTGCTCCAGGATGCCGCGGGCGCGGGCACAGAACTCGGCGCCGGCGTCGGTCAGCGAGAGTCGGCGCGTCGTGCGGTTCAGCAAGCGCGCGCCCAGATGCGCTTCGAGCGCGCTGACCTGGCGCGTTACGGCCGCATTCGACGTGTCGAGCGCGGCCGCCGCACGCGCAAAACCGCCGGAATCGACGATCTGCAGCAACACCTTCATTGCGTAAGTGATGTCCATGGAGGCCTCATTTTTTATTTCGATTTTCGGAAATATCAATTCCATATTTCAGTCTTTTTTTTCGATTTCATCAAATCTACAGTGGAACCCATGGATTCCATGCAACCGCATTCCCAACACAAAGGACACATCATGAACATCACAATCGTCGGCTCGGGCAATATGGGCTCAGCGTTCGCCAAGCAACTCACGCAGGCTGGCCATCGAGTCAACGTGCTTGGCCGCGACGCAGCCAAGGCACAGGCTCTCGCGGCGCAGTACGCGG
>DAIDLK010000195.1:0-265 GCA_027449525.1 Legionellaceae bacterium
GAAGCCGCTGGGCGGTACCGGGAGCGTCGAGTCGTTCGCCATGGGACACGAATGTAATCCATTCCGATCTAAAAGTCACGTAAACAGCACAAAAACGTTGATTGACGTGATGATTCACGCTATGATTTACAAAAGTGCGGAATCGCAGGACGGCGGATCGTCCGTCGCCCCGGCGGTAGCGATGGTGGGATGGCAACCGAGCAGCGAACAGGCTTGTGCGAGAGGCGCCCGAGGGTGGGTCCCGCCGCGACCGCTCGGGCCTTGC
>DAIDLK010000195.1:275-947 GCA_027449525.1 Legionellaceae bacterium
GCTCGCCTGCGGCTCGGGGAGATCCGTGCCCTGGTGGTGGTGGCCGCCGCGGCCCTGCGTCAGCAGAACTGCGAGCTCGACGCTGACATTGCGTGTCTGCTGCAGCGCACGGTCGCGAGTGCCATTGCGGATCAGATCGAGCGCCTGAGCCGGTTATAATGGAAAATTGACCCCGGCGGGGCGGGCACACCCCGGCAGGCGGGCGCGAAAGTGGCGGAACTGGTAGACGCGCTGGATTTAGGTTCCAGTGGGGTAACCCGTGAGAGTTCGAGTCTCTCCTTTCGCACCATCCGCTCTGCATCGCGGGCGTGCCAAGGGCGCCGCCCTATGGCAAAATCGCGAGTCCTGCACGGCTGTCGCCCGGTCGTTACCGGGTTGGCTTGAGGCTCACCGTTGTGGTCCGCTCCGGGGCCGGGTTCTGAGACACGGTGTGATCGGGCCGATTGCCGCTGCATATCCCAATTCGCTTGAGGTTCACGAATGCAGGTTTCGTTGTCCACCCGCGGCGCTCTGGAGCGCCGTCTGGAAGTGGCCGTCCCGGCCGACGAGGTTAACCAGGAGTTCGAGCAGCGCCTGAAGAAGGTCGCGCGCTCGGCTCGCTTGAAGGGCTTTCGACCCGGCAAGGCGCCGCTGCCCGTCGTGCGCAAGCAATTTGGCGAGCAGGTGCACGCC
>DAIDLK010000196.1 GCA_027449525.1 Legionellaceae bacterium
CCGCGGCCCTGCGCGATCGGCCGGTCGAGGACCTCGGCGGCGATGTTGAGCACCGGATCGGTGCGCCCGGTGAGTGCGTGGCGCGCGGCCGTCCAGTCGAACGTTCGGCGGGCCTCGTCGTAATCCCTGAGGTAATGACCGATGGCGTCGGGCGCGTCGGCCTTGTGGATCGCTCGCGTGCTCATGATCCCTCTCTCGCCCGCGTCGAGGGGATTGTGAGCCACGGCGCCGAAAACGCGATCCGCGAATCTACCTAGCCGGACGCGCACGCATTGCCAGGGGCGAGCGGATCGGTGAAAATGCCCGTTCGCTGCGACGCGAGGTCCGGCGACACGCCCCCCTCAGGCTAGGTGGCAGAATGGTCATGCAGCGGCCTGCAAAGCCGCGTACGCCGGTTCGATTCCGACCCTAGCCTCCACACCACTCAACCCGTTCGTGGCGTCCTGCCCGGTCGGCGACGCAGCGAAACGAGAGTCGTTCGCAGCATCAGCGCGTTTCCCGGAATTCGTAGTACATTGGTCCTCGGAGATCGAGGAGATCCGAGTCCGAATGGAAACGTCGCTGCCCACCGGCCCCTGGCGCCCGTCGCGAATGCGGCGCGCCGATGCACGGCGGCATGCGGAGGGGATAGTGCATTGAACCTGAATGATGCCTTGTTCGACGCGATCTGCGAGGGCGACCGCAAGACGGTCGAGAAGCTCGTCCGGCAGGTGGTCGATGCCGGCGGTGACGTCGGCGCGCTGCTGCGCGACGACATGATTCCCGCGATGAAGGAGGTGGGCGAGCGATTCTCCGCGAACGAGATCTTCGTTCCGGAAATGCTGGTGGCCGCGCGAGCGATGCAGGCGGGCATCA
>DAIDLK010000197.1 GCA_027449525.1 Legionellaceae bacterium
ATGTCCTCGATCCGTTCCCAGGGCCAAGGAACCGTTTGCTCGACAAAGGTGAATGGGCTGGCATCGTAGCCGCGCGTGATCAAGACGATTCAAAACGCAAACAAGAACGGCTCGATTGGGTCACGAACCAATTGCTTGAAGCCTCACTTGGCATGATTCCTCGAGAGTTGCGACGCAAATGGAAGGGAAACATTTGTATAGACGCTACGCCAGTCGCTGCCTTTGGCAAGAGGGGCACCAACTCAAAGTCTGACTTTGTGAGCATCGAACCCGACGCTGGTTGGTACGTCCGAGAGGGTGATCATCGTTATTCAGGAGACGATAGCGGCAAGAAGAGCGGCAAAGGCAAATACATGTGGGGGTGGGACGCTACCCTTGCCGTAATGACAACCAATGATCCGATGGCAGCCGACGAGTTTCCCTTTCTCGTGGCGGCAATCGGATTTGGCAAGCCGGGCTACGACGTTTCGGAACACGGCATAAAGGCATTCGCATCCATCATCGAACGAGGATATCCAGCAGGGTACGCAGTAGCCGACAGAGCTTATTTTCCCAACTCCAAGCCTGAGAGCCTCCAACTCCCGCTCAGATCTCTCGGATATGGGACCGTATTCGATTACAGAAACGACCAGCTTGGTGTAACTGAATCCTATGCGGGAGCTATTCAAGTCGAGGGT
>DAIDLK010000198.1 GCA_027449525.1 Legionellaceae bacterium
TCCGCATGTCCGGCAGGGCCTGCGGCTTAGCTCGGTATTGCAGCCACCGTCACGTGCTGCTGGTCCACCGACTTTGACCCCATTCACACCGGGCGTTTCCGCCCCGGGTGCTCAACTTCGTTAAGTCCCTTGCGTCTACCTGTTTCGCCACCCGGGCAAGGGAGGCGCTGGCATTCTACCCGAGGCCCGGGTGGCCTTGGCACCGTTGCGCTTTCGACGCAATAGGGATCCCTACGTAGGCAAAGCTGCGCAGTGCCTATAGAGATAAATGTCCGAATTGGCGAGACTTACCGCCCATCGAAGCAGTGATGGGCCGATACGAGGCATGTCCGAGGCGACGCTCAAGGGCGAAAATGTGCATCTGTGGCGCGGTGAGCGGCACGTGCTGCGCGGCGTCGCCTTCACGGTCTCGGGCGGGGAGTGCCTGCAGCTGACCGGTCCGAACGGGGCCGGCAAGACGAGCCTCCTGCGCACCGTGTGCGGCATGTCCTACCCGGAGGCCGGACGGATCAGCTGGCGGGGCGAGGACGTCCGCCAGGATCTGCCGGGTTTCCATGCCGAAATGGCCTATCTCGGCCACGAGCCGCCGCTCAAGATGGAGCTGTCGGCCCGCGAGAACCTGCGCTACTGGGTCGGCGTGCGGCG
>DAIDLK010000199.1 GCA_027449525.1 Legionellaceae bacterium
ATCAATTGGTCGTAGGTTCGATCCCTACACGGCCCACCACTTCCTGAGTCCAGCTCGCCGATCAGCCGATCAGCCGATCAGCTTGCGCAAGCGCATCGTTCGTGAACCGTCGGCGTTCTCCGCCGCCCGTCGCAGCAGCGCGTCGGCATCCGATGCCGGCAGTGCGCGGCTGAAGAGGAATCCCTGCGCCTCCTGGCACGCGTTTTCCTGCAGGAACATCAGTTGCGGGAAGTTCTCGACGCCTTCGGCGGTCACGTCGATGGACAGCGACTTCGCCATCGACAGGATCGCCATCACGATCGCGCGATCCTCCGCGCAATCGATCAGGTTGGTCACGAACGACCGGTCGATCTTGAGCCGGTCGACCACGAAGTGCCGCAGCCGGCCGAGGCTCGAATAGCCCGTACCGAAGTCGTCGATCGCGAGGCACACGCCGATCTGCTTGAGTTGCGCGAGCGCGCTCTGCGCCCAGGCCTCGTCCTTCATGATCACCGATTCGGTGATCTCTAGCTCGAGCGTCGCGGG
>DAIDLK010000200.1:0-240 GCA_027449525.1 Legionellaceae bacterium
GTAACCGAAATTTTTTCAGTAGACCAGGTCTTCATGAGGCTTTGAGTTCAGTGTTAAAAATGCTGACTATAACTGAATTTTGGTAATAAATGAATGAATGGCTTCATTTCGTTGTGAATTTTGGTAGACTGACTGACGAGGTACAACTGAAAATCGTTTGATTTCACGGAGAATAGTATGAATAAAATTAGTGCATTACTAGCAATGAGCGTGTTGGCGCTGTCGTTGACTGCTTGCGGT
>DAIDLK010000200.1:250-520 GCA_027449525.1 Legionellaceae bacterium
CTTCAGATGCTACCAAGCCAGCACCAGAAGCTGACACTCACGAAACAACTTCAGCAGAAGCCGCTGGCGCCACAACGGAAGAATAATCCGTTGGCGGTGCTTTTTTTTTTGCTGCCGATTGATGCGGTTATTACTTGGGTAAATGGTCAGGACCCCTGCCATTACGCTAAGCGTCAGCAGTATGCTCAAGCCTCGGGTCTGCCCGTGAATAACACGGCGACCCGTTTCAATGCTTGTGGAGAGCTTGAGTATTGCCTTCGCTCGTTGCTT
>DAIDLK010000201.1 GCA_027449525.1 Legionellaceae bacterium
GGCGATTGTACATGTGAGAAAAAAAATAGGGGGTCGCGAAAATAGGGGGGCGTGACTTGATTTTTGTTAGTAAAAAAATAGGCAAAAAGCAAAGCGCCATGGGGGTCGTGACTTGCTTTTTGCTAGTAACAAAATAGGCAAAAGGCAAGACACGACCCTTCACTGCGTGTTCGGGTTTATTGCTTGCTTATCTGATTCCTCATTATTCATGCATTCGCCTCTTTATCATCTAAATGCTCAGGGAGAAACCCACCCGCTTGCATGTGCCACATTTTGGCATAGTGTCCGTTGAGTTCGATTAATTCTTCATGCGTCCCGTCTTCAATAATCTGCCCGTTATCAAATACTAAGATCCTATCCATTTCAGAGAGGGTAGATAAACGATGTGCAATGACGATGGTGGTTTTTCCATGCATCAAATGGTGTAACTCATCTTGAATGTATTTCTCAGTCACAGAGTCTAATGCTGAGGTTGCTTCATCTAAAATGAGAAGAGGGGCATTTTTTA